>VGPI01000024.1 GCA_016875595.1 Candidatus Cloacimonadota bacterium | reverse complement strand
TAAGCTGCTGAACTACGAGGTCAGACCCACTGTACCGCATGGAACGGAATACGTGCCCTCAGATTTGAGGTCGGACCGCTTTGCCCCGATCATTGTCGAGATACTGAAGACTCTTCATATTAATCCGAAGAGCATCAAGCACCTTGTTACTGCCGTTGGAGGAGACAATACCAGTATCAAACAGATCAAAACCATCTTCTTACCTGATGATGAACTGGAGTCCGCACTTTTTTTTGAAGCCAAGAAGCATATTCCCATCAGTGGTAGTGATATGGTGCTGGACTATCAAGTGATCAATGTGGAAGAAGTCACAAACAACATGAATATTCTTTTGGCTGCCACCAATAAAGAAGTGTTGAATGAACACTCTAATGTTCTGGTAACTGCCGGTTTGACGCCCAATATAGTGGATATCGATTCACTGGCTGTCGCTAATAGTTTTGCTCTCAATGCCTTTGTCGAGGATGGCGTGTATATCCTGTTAAATCTGGGAGCTCACCGCACCAATATGGTCATTTGGGGTCCGGGAGCCAAGTTCTTTGCCCGCGATATTCCATTTGGGGGTTATCATTTTACCCGTGACATTATGCGCAAGCGCCAAATGGAATACGCAGAAGCGGAAAATTACAAGTTTGAATGGGGATTACTGGACGATCCAGCCCGTCCGGACAATAGAACGATCAGTATGCTTGACATCAGCGAGAAATCCACTGAGGATCAAATCTCAGAAGAGATCAGGCGTTCTCTGCGTTTTTATGTCAAAGAAGCGGGGAATAGCGATTTTCGCAAAGTGTACCTGATGGGGGGAACTGCAAAACTGAGGGGATTGGCTGAGTATATTCAGGAAAAGGTAAATATACCCGCTGAAGTGTACATGCCTTTTATTAATATTGAAATGCCTGAAAAGTTCCAAGATAAAAAAGACCCGCAACTTGCCCTGGCTATTGGCCTGGCAATGCGTACTGAGTAATGGGGAGAGATGATGACGCATAACTTCTTCTTCAAAATCAACCTGAATAAATTCGGCGAGATGAAAGTACAGCAGGAGAGGGAACGTAAGACCTTCATCCGAGCAACAGTGTCCTTCGTGATTCTGATGCTGATTCTTTGCGGTGGTGTTTACTATCTCAACAGCCAACTTTCCCGTAAACTAAACAACCGCGTCCAGTATCTAAACAAGATCAATGATCAGATAGAGAGCTTTCAAACCAGTGGTGATTATCTCTCCACCAACGATCTTGATCGTCTGGCTGCTACCTTTAACGACCGGATATTCTGGGCAAAGAAGCTGGTTGCATTGGCTCATGAGATCAATGATAAACTGGCTGTGTTCGAGTTCTCCTATGCCAGCGGGATCTTGACTCTGAATGGTATTACTCCGGTAGATGCATCCGTGAGAGAGGTTTCTCTGATCAATGAGTTTATCCAGCGGCTTAAGAATAACCCTGAGATCAGTAACGACTTCCCACAGATCAAGTCCGGTGCTTTCACCCGTGAACGTAGCAAAGATACCGACATTCTCAAATTCGTTATCGAGTGCTATGCCACGGAGACCAGAAAAGGTGGTGCCAGATGAGAGAGAAATATCTTGTCCTGATCCTTCTGATGATCTTGAGTGCTGTGATCTTCTTTACTGTCACCGAACGGATCATAGACGGCAAGATCAATAAGATCAATGACTATGACAACCGGATCAAGATTGCCCAGGAAAAACTCAACAGTGCCCAAATCCAAGACCAGCAACTCAGGCAGTTCGAGATCATTATCAATAATAGCTTAACCAAGAAAACAGGGTTCTCGGTGGATGAGATCAATGATTTTAAAGGGCAGATCGGCGATCTGATCCATCAGCGCCAGATCTCATTGCTCAAGCTGTCTGATGCACCCAAGTACACGCTTGCCAATCTGATCGAGAACACCTATGTCATCGAGATGGAAGCTACCTTTATCCAAACGGGGCAATTTATCTCCGATCTGGAAGCATTGGACAACATCATCAAGATCCAGGCAATTCAGGTCAGACCGGCTCAGATCTCCGACACCCAAAAGAAAGAACAAACGGCTGCCTCCTCCAGATATCGGGTAGTGCTTGAATTGTCCGTTTTCAAAGTGAAGCAGGAGGTCTAAGATGCAGTTCAGATTTGTAAAAGATTTGGCAATCGCTCTCATCTTCATAATTGTGATGATACTCGCTGGTCAGCTCTACTTTATGTATCGCGGGGTTGAAGGAGTGAAGGATGATTCCAGGCACATAACCGAAGCAGTCTCGGACACCTTGATGAATCGGATACGCACCATCGAATCATCCATCCAGGACCGTAAGATGTTTGCCTTTAATGTGAACCGTGATCCTCTTCGCCAGGGCAATATCATCAAAGATAAGCTGGATCTGGAGAAAGAGTATGAGGACATGGTGAGAAACACTTTCCGCCTTTCTTCTGTCGCCAAAGATGAGTATGGCGAGAGTTATGCCAACATCGAGTATCAGGGTAAGAACTACATTGCCAGGGTCCAATCCGTTATCGAAGGAAGGCGGATTCTCGCTATCAATGTTGATAGCATAAGCTACTTTTTTAATGGCAGGGTTGATAAAGCCAGGATAGAAGCAAGACCCCCGCGTCCCACTAACACTGATGCCCAAGACAAATCGCAGTTTAACTTTTAAATATATCATAGTGGAGAAGATATGAACACTAATAACGTTTCAAACAAGTGGCTATGCCTTCTGCTGACTTTGGTGCTGATGCTCTGTGCGACCCTATTGGTTGCTCAGGATGCCCTCAGAACTAATTTACAGAAGAAGATTGATTTCAGCGTTACTGATATTAAGCTGGAAACCATATTGAAACAGCTTTCTCAAGCCAGTGGCATTGCCTTTGAGATCTCGCGTGACTTGCTCGAGATCAATGATAAGCGGATCAACAAGCCAATATCGGTCACTCACAAAGGTCAAACAACGGAATTGATCCTCAATGACATTGTGCGCCAGGCAGAGCTATCTTACCGGACTGTCGGAGACAAGATCATCGTGGAGGACAGATTGCGCACCAAGGTCACCTTCAGTGCCGATGATGCCACCCTCTCCTCCGTCCTCAATGCCCTGGCAAAACTGAGCAATACCAATATCGTTCTCGCGGTGGAACAGACCTCCGATCGTGATAAGCGAGACGAAAAGCGCGTGACGATCAGCATTGCCGACCTTCCGATCGAGAGTGCCGTCTCTCTCGTAGCGCGGTCGGTTGGCTTATCCTACCGTGTCGTGGGTAACAATACATTCCTGGTGGGCGACCGGGCAAAGATCACCGCTGAATCAGGCGAACGCACCTATATGATCTATTTGAATAACGTGGATGCCAACAAGATCAGCAAAGCCCTTGAGGGAACTGCGGGCAAGATCGTACCGGTTCAGGGTCAAAATGCCCTGATGATTATGGCAAATCCCGAGACTTACAATCAGATCAAGGAACTTGTGACCTCGATCGATGTGGAACAAAAGCAGATCGAGATCCGGGTACGTTTGATCGAGATTCATCTTTCCGATACCAAGAAGTACGGGATCGACTGGTCTCGTCTCAATCACCTGACCACCATCCTTGCCGAGGATCCGGTCAACGATACCGGTGCCGGACTTCCGTACAACTATACCGACGCCACCGGTTACCTGCCTCACGGCAATCCCCTGGCATTTGAGAAACTGCCGGACCAACAGTACTTCCAGCGCATCAATGGCTTTAATGACATGGGACATTTCAGCCGCCAGTTAACCGCCTTCGATATTACTATTGACTGGCTGCTGGAAAACAATGCCGCCAAATTACTGACCGATACCCGGGTGACTGCCCTGAACGGTGAGGAAGCCGAGATCCACATTGGTGAAGTCGTTCCATTTGTCGTTTCAGATAACGAAAAACAGATACAGGTCGAGCGTGAACAGGTAGGTATCATTCTCAAGGTCGTGCCCACGGTAAATCAGTTTGGCCAGATCACTGCCAGGATCGCCCCCGAAGTCAGCTCCGTGACCGAACTTGTCGGTGGCTTTGTTCCCCGTACGAAAGTTCGCCGGGTATCGACTACGGTCACCGTTCCTAATGAACAGAAGATTATAGTTGGCGGATTGCTGAACAGTTCCGTAACCCAAAAAACTACCAAGCTTCCCTTCCTGGGCGATCTGCCGTTCATCGGCAAGCTCTTCCAGCATAGATACGAATTTGTTGAAAACACTGATCTGATCATGGAGATCACGCCCCGCATCGTATCCGTAAACACCGAGTATCCTGAACCGAAAGTTGATGAACGTTTGACTCGTACTCTCATTGAATATGAGGAGGAGGAATAAATGAACAGGTTAAACAGAACCATACCCCTTTTGACCATTCTGATCATAATCCTGGTGGCTTTTGCTTCGTCTTGTGACCGACGCAATCCTCCACCCGTGGTCCCTGATATCGTGCCACCGCCCCCACCATCCGAACTCAGGATTATTACCAAGATCATGGCATCTCCTGATACGATCTATGCCGATAATAATATCACTTATTCCAATGTAAGTGTCACCATCAAAGATGGCGACGGGTATCCGGTTCTGGGACAGGTCGTGCAATTCAAATCAAGTATCGGAAAGATACTCACCAACATAGCCACCGACAGCACCGGTGTCGCCAAGACCACCTTCTGGGATGACGGCGATCAGGGAATTGCTCAGATCCAAGCTCTGGTCAAAAACCTGCACCCCACCATCGCCGATTCAGTGATTTCCATGGATACCGAAACTATCAATGTCACCATTATTGATCAGCCGGCAATTCCGGCGGACGGGATTACACTGGAGATGCCTTCCATTCTTAATCCGCAACCCCTGATGGTCATGCAGGCGATCACCGTACGCGCCCGGGCAAAGAATGTTCTGGGGGATGATGTCCCGGATAACACCCTGATTGCTTTTAGCGCTACCCGTGGTTATTTCGCCGACGCCGAGGGTAACCCCCTGGGGGATTCGATCATGGTCAAAACCGTCAATGGCAGAGCAACGACCACATACAATGCCGGACCTATGGCAGGAAACGGTGTCATAACTGCAAGGTTGAGTGGCTCAGCAAGTTCCAGGGATGTTTTGATCTCTCCCGGAAGACCGTCCAACCTGATGATCCGCTCCTTTGTTTACAACGTGACGACCAATCAGGAAGTGGAAGCGGACACCAGCTCAGTTGCCAGTCCCAATCAGATCTTTATCAGAGCTGAATTGAAGGACTTATACAACAACGTTTGTCCGACCAAACCGGTGAAATTTACCACAGATCTCGGTACCTTCAGCAATACGACCCAACAGCAGACGGTCAGTACCAGTAGCGAAGGTATAGCTCAGGTCAGATTCACGCCTGGTTTGCAAGCCGGCGCTGCCACGATCACCGCTTTTGCCAATGGCGATACGCTGTCCGACCAATTGATCTTCAACATCTCCTCGGACGATGTGCATTCGATCAGTTTCACCGAATCTGGCCAGATCAGCCTGGATGTGGCAAACACCGGTGGAACCCAATCTGCCATACTAAGGGTCAAATTGCGTGACATCAACGGCAATCTGGTCGATACTCCCAAACAGGTCTTTTTCAAGATCGTCAATACCAATCCTCCCTCAGGAGCCAATCTAAATAACTTCCCCGTCGCTCAGGAGGTGCAGGTCACATCCAGTGGTGGTGAAGCCTCGGTCTCGGTCAATAGCGGCACCGCTTCCGGCTATCTCAATATCCGCGCCCGGGTGGTCAATAATGCCGGAGTCAATGTCCAGGCGATCAAGACCAATATCGTGATCCGATCCGGTCCGGCGCACACTGTCACACCTTTTATCAGTCAATTTGATACCGGTGTCAATGTCGGTGGTGGATTGTGGCGGGTCATCGCCGGAGCTGTTATCCGTGATATTCACAACAACCCCGTCAATTATGGCACCGGCGTTTGGCTGAGCATCCCGTTCAATCCTTATGGCTGTCAGATCGAAGGTGGTGCCTACACCGGTAATACCAGTGCCAATGGTGACTCACTGGAAGGCGTGGCATATACCACCCTTACTTATCCGGGGATCTATACCCATGAGTTTGTCACCATCGCCGCAACCACTGGACTGCCCAACGGACAGGACCTGACCGGACAATCGACTGTCATGTTACCATTGAATCAGCCCAGTTTGGAAGTCGCTGTGGTACCAGCACACCTGGATTTTGGTGAAACCGCTCCCTCCTGGAAGGAAGCGCTGATCATCTGCACCGTGATTGATGCTCAGGGAAATCAGATTCGTAAAGCTGAGGTCATTCTCACCAGTAACCGCGGACAATTTCTCTATAATAACAATTTGTGGTATATTGATGAATTGGGCAACATCGCCTATTGGAACCCCACCGCTACGCCTTATAGGATCATTACAAATTACGAGGGTGTAGCCAACGGCACCATCCGGTGTTTCCTCTACGAGATGCCCCTCCCAGACCCGCAAACCAACACTCCTGGTCAGACCGTGGTCAATATCCTGGCACGGATCATGGGTACCAACATAAACAATAACACCACACTTGAACTACTCAGATATCCGGGTGCCCCTCCTGGATAATAATCATCATACCATCCGGCGTAAGGCGTCCTGCCTTACGCCGGATCTTAAAGATTAGGAGCAATATCGCACTTCATCAGCCCATCCTATTGATTTTAGTAATTAAGTGAATGAGGAAAACCGAATGAGTTTCAATGCACAATTCGCCCGCTTGGGCGAGGTCATGGTACACGAAAAGTTCATCACCGAGGATCAGCTCAAGGAGGCTCTGATCAAACAATCCAATTTCGGATTGAAGCTGGGGGAGACGCTCCTGAAGCTGGGCTATCTTACTGAAAAGGAGCTGCTCCGGGCTTTGCATATGCAATTGGGTTATGAGATCGTCAAGGACGCTGAATTGATGGATCTCGATATCAGAACCGTGGCTATGATCCCCGAGCCCTTTGCCAATGAGAACCGCGTGATCGTTCTGCGTGAGGATGGCGACGGCATCATCGTAGCCATGGCGGATCCGGAAAACCTGAATGTCCTGGACAACCTCAAGAAACTGCTCGGAAAACGCATTAAACCGATGCTGATCACCGATACCGCCTTGCATGATACCATCGAAAAGTACTACAAAAGCATCCGGACTACCTCTCAGGTCGAAGATGCCGTGGGTGGCTTCGATTTTGTGGCAGTGGATGAGGACGAGAACGAGATCACGATCTCTGCTGCTTCTTCCCAGGCGGATGCGCCCATCGTCAAGCTGGTCAATCTGATCATCAATGAAGCCATCAAAGCCGGTGCCACCGATATTCATATTGAGCCATTGACCAAGCATTCACGGATCCGATACCGCGTGGACGGTGCCTTGCGTGAAGTGATGAATCCGCCGATCGGCATGCATCCCGGGGTCATATCCCTGATCAAGGTCATGTCCAAGCTCAATATCGCCGAACGCCGCTTGCCCCAGGATGGTCACATTTCCCTGAAAACCTCCCTCAAGAGCGTTGACGTCCGTGTTTCGATCACACCTACCGTCCTCGGCGAGAAGGTCGTGATGCGTCTTTTGGACAAAGGGGAATTCGGCTTCCGGCTGACCACACTCGGCTTTGAAGACGAGGATATGGCGATCTTTAGCAAGATCATTCGCCGTCCCTATGGCATCATCATCGTTTCCGGTCCCACCGGCAGCGGTAAATCCACCACCCTCCACGCTGCTCTCAAAGAGATTCAAAACATCGAAAGCAATATCATCACCGTCGAAGACCCGGTGGAATACCGCCTGGAAGGTATCACCCAGATCGAGACCAAGGAGCAGATCGGACTCACCTTCGGCAGCGCCTTGCGTTCCGTTCTCCGCCAGGACCCCGATATCGTGTTGATCGGTGAGATCCGCGACGAGGAGACCGCCGATATTGCCATCAAATTCTCCCTCACCGGTCACCTGGTCTTTTCCACCCTGCATGCCAATGATGCACCCTCTACGATCACCCGTCTGATCGATATCGGGATCAAACCCTATCTGGTCGGTTCTTCTCTCTCTTTGGTGATGGCTCAACGCCTTTTACGCAAGATATGTCCCTATTGCATCATCGACCACAAACCCACTCCCGGGGAGATCGACGATTGTGGATTGACGGAGGAACAAGCCGCCCGGATCAATTTCAAGATCGGCGCCGGTTGTGTGCATTGCGACAATACCGGATTTGCCGGCAGAACGGGTATATTTGAACTGTTGATCGTGGATCCCGAGATCCGCCGGCTGATTTATGAAGGCGGCAATCAGGACCTTATCCGTGAATCCGCTTTACACAGCGGGATGCGCACTCTCCACGACGCCGCCATGGCAAAAATGAAACGTGGCGTCACTTCTATCCGTGAAGTGATCAAGATGACCGTGGTCGAATAAACTAATTATTAGAAGGATCGGACTATGCCCACTTTCTCTTATATCGTAAAAGACATCAAAGGTGCCCGCGTCGAAGGTGTCATCAAAGCTGATACCCTTGATATGGCGATCGATAAACTCGCCAAGGAAGGGAGCACGATCATCTCGGTCAAAGCCGCCTCCGAAGGCGCTTTCAAAGGCAAGCTCTCCTTGTTTGACAAATTTATGCTTGCCATCTACAAGATCAGAACCGGCGTTTCCCTCAAGACCCTCGTCTTTTTTACCCGGCAGCTCTCCACCATGTTCTCCGCCGGTCTGACGATCGAAAAGTCGATCAGCGACCTGGAAAAGGAAGAAAAACACAAGAAATTCGCCAAGGTACTCAGGAAATTGTCCGACGACATCAAAAAGGGCTATTCCCTCTCCGAGGCGATGGAACAGCACCCCGGTGTGTTCAATCCCCTTTATATCGCCCTGGTCAAAGCCGGTGAGGTCTCCGGAACGCTGCATACGGTGCTGGATGAGCTCTCCGATTATCTGGAAAAGATTGAGGACACCCGCCGTAAAGTGCTCTCCGCCATGGCATATCCCGTGTTTATCATGGTCTTCCTGATCTTCGTCGTCTGGGGTATCTTCTATTGGATCATTCCCCAGTTTACCGAGGTTTACAGCAATTTCAACGCCGATCTTCCCGCTCCCACCCTTGCCGCCATCGCCGTGAGCAAATTCATTACCGGCAATCTGATCCTCTCGGTGCTGATCTTCCTGCTGAGTTTGTTCTTGCTCTTCCTCCTGTATCTGACCGACCGCGGCAGATTCATCATGGATCATATCAAGCTCCGGATACCGGTGATCGGACAGGTGATCAAGAATTCGATCATGAGCAAATTCTCCCGCACCTTTTCCATCCTCATGGCTGCCGGGGTGCCGATCATGGATACCATGGAACTTACCGAGAATGTGGTGCAGAATGCCGTCGTGGAAGGCGCCGTCCGCCGTGCCCGCGTAATGGTCAAGGAGGGCTATGGCGTTGCCAATTCCTTCCGCCGTACCCGGATCTTTCCCTCCACTCTCCTGCAGATGATCTCCACCGGTGAGGAGACCGGCGATATGGACAAACTGCTCGGTAAAGCCGCTGAATTCTATGAAAAACAGGTCGATGCCGTGATCGAACGCCTTACCTCGCTGATCGAACCACTCCTCATCATCCTCATGGCCGGCATCGTCGGCACGATCATCGTCGTTATCTACCTTCCCATCTTCGATCTCGGCGAAGCTATCAGCCAGGGACTCAAGTAGGAACTCTCTATCCCGCATAAATCTCACAAACGACCGTCAGCCCGACGGTCGTTTGATTTTCACAGGGAAAAGACCATCTGAGAACACTGAATAGATGTAGGTTGGAATCAAAGCGCTGAAAAAGGCAGATGTTTTGTTGGAGATCCGCACCGTCATACCAGCGCAGGCTGGTATCCAGTTCTTTTCTAATACATATTCCATCAATCAGATAACCAAGGACCTGGATTCCAGCCTACGCTGGAAAGACGTGCACTTTCTAAATACATCGAACAGTTCTTTAACTTCGAAGCTGTGATGTGATCTTGTGCAACGGTCTCTCGGATCACATCTCCGCCCGATAATCCTCATAGCCCTTTACCTTTGGTAAAAGTCCCGCCTCGACCGCCCGGGCAATGGTCAGACAGGGCAAGTCCGGCAGATCAGCGCGATCGATCTCTGCCAGATCCACCTTATAGATCCGGTGCATCGCCCACATCAGTTTGCTGTAAAGATAATTCCAAGTCACGATCTGCTTGTCACGGTTGACCGATAGCCCATTGTATTTGACCAAATAGCTCCGGATATCCTCAATGTAAGCCGCGGCAGGCTTTAGCCCAAAGATCCGTTTCTGGATCTCCGCAAACCGCTGGTTCTGTAGTGTTTCTTTGACGATGGGCGCTCTCCGGATGAGGTATTTGCCATACTTCGGACTGAAATAGATCACACTGTCGTCCGCCTTGCCCGTGTAACCCATCAACAGGTTCTTGAATCTTACCTGCATCTTCTTCTCCTTCCGGGAGACCGCTTTATCCGCCGGCGGATCCGCTATAGAATATCCTATGTCCTGCCATACAAAACCGGATCACCAATTTGATCAACCCATCGGCTCAGGCATTTTGAATCCATCCGCGGATTTATCTCCCTACCCCTTATAGGTGGACAAATCGCCAAACTGTGGACAAAATGCCCATCAGCCCTCTTCAGATCACACTTCTCCGAATCTATGACTTTGATTTCAAGTCACCTTCGCCTCGAGATCGCCTCGAAACTCGAAGCCATCTCGAAGCGATGGTGAGGTAAAAGCGACTTAGTTGATAATATGCTATTGTACTGAGTATGCAGAATAGAGAGTATAACATACAATTTGTGTCGTATATCTCTATAGTACAAATGAGATAACTCCAATTACCTGCCAGGCGGGGATGCCATCACCGTTTTTGAAGCTTACCACATGGCATTGGGCGTGGGGGTATGCCGTTTGGAAGGCGGTAAATGAGCTGGTCCGGGCTTGCGAGTATTTGGTTTCGATCGAGGTCAGAGAGCCGGTGCCTTCGATGATAAAGTCAATCTCCTGGCGGTTACGGGTCTGCCAGTAGCGGAGTTTTTGTCCTTGTTTCCTATAGTGGAAGAGCATATTGTGGATGGCGTTTTCGAGCAGTTCGCCGCGGTCGGATCGGCGGTCCAGAGAATTCAGATCATTGATCATGATGTTGCGGATGCCGGTATCAACGAAGTATAGTTTGGTCATTTTCCTTAGTTCGGTGCTCAGATTGCGGTGATAGGGTTTCAGGCGTTTGATCACATAACACTCTTCAAGGATATCGAGATATGATCTGGTGGTCTGATTGTGCAATCCGACCTCATTGGACAGGTTATTGATATTCAGTTCTTTACCAATATTGATGCAGAGGTATTGCACCAGATGATTCAATTTTTGGGGCTTTTCGATCCGGAAGAGGTCGCGATTGTCCTTGAGGATGCAGGAGCCGGCGATGTCCATGAGGATATCCCATTTTTCTGCTTTGGTGCGGGCTTTTACAACCTTGGGATATGCGCCGAAGATGATGAATTCCTCGAAGTAGCGATCCAAAGCACTCCGATAGCTATCAGGAATGCTCTGGGGGCTCTCGGAGATGGCATGAGCTAAGCGGTCTTCACCTTTGAAGATCAGGAATTCGGCAAAATTCAGAGGATAAAGTTCATAGACCGCTTTCCGGCCTACCAGAGAGTCGCGGAAATGATACTTGATCACAGCCGAGGAATTACCGGTCATGATGAGCTTGTAATCATTGGCATGATGATCGACCATGAGCTTGACTGCACTGTATAAATGAAATGGGAAAGTAGGCGTAAATCTCGGGTAGGAGCGAAACAATCATAGGCACATGATGGGATGATGTTTATACAGAATGAAAAGGTAACATCCGCATGCGACCACAATGAAAACCCCGGTAGGGGCGGCACAATCATAGGCAGGGTGTGTAGTGAAGCGGAACCCCTGCAATTGAATGGGCGAAAAACCGATAAGCCCCGGTAGGGGCGGCACAATCATAGGCAGGGTGTATAGCGGAGCGGAACCCCTGCAAATGAATAGGCGAAAATCTTATAAGCCCCGGTAGGGGCGGCACAATCATAGGCAGGGTGTGTAGTGAAGCGGAACCCCTGCAATTGAATAGGCGAGAAACCGATAAGCCCCGGTAGGGGCGAAACAATCATAGGCAGGGTGTGTAGCGGAGCGGAACCCCTGCAATTGAATAGGCGAAAATCTTATAAGCCCCGGTAGGGGCGGAACAATCATAGGCAGGGTGTGTAGCGAAGTGGAACCCCTGCAATTGAATAGGTGAGAATCCTATAAGCCCCGGTAGGGGCGGCACAATCATAGGCAGGATGTGTAGCGGAGCGGAACCCCTGCAAATGAATAGGCGAAAAACCGATAAGCCCCGGTAGGGGCGAAACAATCATAGGCAGGGTGTGTAGCGGAGCGGAACCCCTGCAATTGAATAGGCGAGAAACCGATAAGCCCCGGTAGGGGCGGAACAATCATAGGCAGGGTGTGTAGCGGAGCGGAACCCCTGCAATTGAATAGGCGAAAAACCGATAAGCCCCGGTAGGGGCGACACAATCATAGGCAGGGTGTGTAGTGAAGCGGAACCCCTGCAATTGAATAGGCGAAAATCTTATAAGCCCCGGTAGGGGCGACACAATCATAGGCAGGGTGTATAGCGAAGCGGAACCCCTGCAATTGAATGGGTGAGAAACCGATAAGCCCCGGTAGGGGCGGCACAATCATAGGCAGGATGTGTAGCGGAGCGGAACCCCTGCAATTGAATAGGCGAAAATCTTATAAGCCCCGGTAGGGGCGGAACAATCATAGGCAGGGTGTGTAGCGAAGTGGAACCCCTGCAATTGAATAGGTGAGAATCCTATAAGCCCCGGTAGGGGCGGAACAATAACATCACGCATTGTGTCACCCCTGGCGGGGCTTTGTTTTGTGTCACCCCTGGCGGGGCTGAAAAGGATCATGGATTTACCAGGTGCAGGGGTTCCGCTCCGCTACACGCCCTGCCTAAAAAGGTGTCGCCCCTGGCGGGGCTTTGTTTTGTGTCGCCCCTGGCGGGGCTTTGTTTTGTGTCGCCCCTGGCGGGGCTTTGTTTTGTGTCACCCCTGCCGGGGCTATATTGGATGATGGATTTACCAGGTGCAGGGGTTCCGCTCCGCTCCACACCCTGCCTAAGAAGGTGTCGCCCCTGGCGGAGCTTTGTTTTGTGTCGCCCCTGGCGGGGCTTTGTTTTGTGTCACTCCTGCCGGGGTTTGGTATGGGTCGCTAACCCTCATTATTGTTATGTTATCAATTTTAGAGCCGGTATGTGACTTGATCGGCGATGCGTTATGGGGTATCTGAATCATCATGTCCAAATGACTGATTATCGACAATCTCTTCAATGCCTGACCAATAGAGGGATTGACGGCATTTTGTCTACACTTGGGAAAATTGTCTACCTATAAGGGATGAAGCGGTGATCCGGGAGTTGCATCCCGGGCGGGGCTATAGATCTTTTATGAAGCGTATAGTGTGAAAATTAGTGTATGAAAAGGAAAGCCGGTATCCGTTCCAGCCGATAGATCCATAGGTTATGAACAGGGATATCCAGGGGTTATGAACAGGGAAATGTCCATTACGGACTGGTATCCTGATACTCCTCGATCTTGCGGAAATGCCAGCGCAGGAAGAAACGGCTGACGAGCAGCACAATGCCAAAGAGCGTCATGGAAAGCAGGATAATGACCAGGATAACGGCAAAGACGTGGTCGGTGCGATAGGACTTCGTAGCGCGGGTCATATATATGCCCAAGCCACCTTCACCGCCGAGCCATTCACCGATCACGGCGCCCATCACGCTATAGGTGGCGGAAAGCTTTAAGCCGGTAAAAAAAGCGGGCACGGCAGCAGGTATCTTCAGATGCCGGAAGATCTTCCACTTGCCGGCGCCCATGGATCGCAGCAGGCGGATGTGTTCGACGGAGACCTGTCCCAGTCCGTCAAAGAGATTGAGGGCGATGGGAAAGACGCAGATCAGGACGACGGTGAAGATCTTGGATTGGATGCCATAACCGAACCAGACGATGAGCAGCGGTGCCAGAGCGATGATCGGGATGGTCTGTGAGATCACCAGATACGGATAGAGCATCCGCCTGATCCAGACTGAAAGATCCATCAGAAGTGCGATCAGTACGCCCATACAGATGCTGATGCCCAGTCCGGTCAGAGTCGCATATAAAGTGATGCGGGCATGTGACCAAATGAGGTCGCCATGATCGACAAAGACGCGGAGTACCGCTATCGGAGAAGGAATGATCCAGAATGCGACATGCTGGGAGGAAGCGAGGAACTGCCAGAGCGAGATCAGGACAGCGAAAAAAGCCAGGGGCAGAAGGATGGGGGAGAGGCGCCGGAACATCATTCTCCGATCAATCTGATCTCGGTCTCCAGTTGCACGCCAAAGCGTTCCCAGACGGTCTTTTGGGCGTATTCAATGAGGGCAAGGACGTCGGCGGCGGTGGCATCTCCGGTATTGACGATGAAGCCACAATGCTTACTGCTGATCATGGCACCGCCGATCCGATAGCCACGTAATTCGCAGTCGTCGATCAGTTTACCGGTGAAGTGTCCGACGGGACGTTTGAACACGCTGCCGGCGCTGGGCAGATCGAGGGGTTGTTTGCTGCTGCGCTGGCAGCTGTAGTCATCCATCCGGGCTTTGATCTCATCATGGGGAGCGGGTTTGAGCCGGAAGGTGCTGGCGATATGGATCAAATCGCGCTCCAGTAAACTGCTTTTACGGTAGGCAAATTGGTGGGCGGGCTGATCAAGCGTGATCAGGCAATGGTCATAATCAGAGAACTGATCGGTGGAGAGCAGAGCGGGATCAAAACACAAGGACGATTCCAGGACGTCGGCGATCTCGCCACCATAAGCACCGGCATTCATAAAGACCGCTCCACCAACCGTTCCGGGGATTCCGCAGGCAAATTCCAGTCCGCCAAGTCCGGCAGCCAGGGCGTGGTCGCAGAGTTCGGAAAGTAGCACTCCGCAATCACTGGTGATCCTGTCGCGATCGATGTTTACATTGGTGAACGCTTTGGTAGAGATGACCAATCCGCGGATGCCGGTATCGGAGACCAAAAGGTTGGTGCCATTGCCGATGACCAGACAAGGGATGCTTTCACGCCGGGCAAATTCGAGTAGGATATACAATTGCTG
>VGPI01000023.1 GCA_016875595.1 Candidatus Cloacimonadota bacterium | reverse complement strand
TGTAGTGATCGCAAAGGCTGGCGGAGGCATCAAATCCACGATTAGAAGCACCCGGGAAACCCCGGCGGACAAGCTCTATGATGATGCCCATAACCGCCTGCAAAGAATGATGATGCAGGGCACGACCACTGTCGAATCCAAGAGCGGATATGGCTTGAACGTGGATAGCGAGCTGCTCCAGTTGGAAGTGCTCGCCCGTCTCGATCGGGAGAGTGATGCGGATGTGATCCCCACGTTTTTGGGAGCGCATGAGTTTCCTCCCGAGTATGCTACTGACCATGAACGATACATCGATATCCTGATCAATGAGATGATCCCCTCGGTTCAGATGCAAGGCATCGCCCGCTTCTGTGACATCTTTACCGAAGCGCATGTATATAGTATCGATCAGTCCCGACGGATCCTGAGCGCTGCCCGGGATCATGGACTGATGCTCAAGATGCACGCCGATGAGATCGATGCCATTGGTGGAGCGGAACTGGCAGCGGAAATGGGTTGTATTTCGGCGGATCATCTGGGAGCTACTTCCGACGCTGGAATGGAAGCATTGCTCAAGGCGGGAGTGATCCCGGTCTTGCTGCCTGCCACGCTTTTTACTTTGCGCAGCCACCGCTATGCCCGAGCCCGGAACATGATTGATCTGGGGCTTCCGGTGGCGATTGCCACGGACTTCAATCCGGGCAGCTGTAATTGTGATTCCATGCCTTTGGTGATCTCCCTGTCCTGCCTGCAGATGGGGATGACGCCGGAGGAAGCGATCTCCGCCGCTACGATCAATGCCGCCTGTGCCATCAAAATGGAGGAAAGGGTCGGCTCATTGGAAATAGGCAAACAAGCCGATATCCTGATCTGGGACGCAAGCTCGTATAACTTTATCCCCTTCCATATCGGCAGTCCTTACATCAGCCATGTGATCAAAAAAGGCAGGATCATCCATACCGGTTTCAGCGCATGATGGAACGCATGTCCAATTCCTTTACCGTGCAAAGCGTCCTGGCTAAGACCAAGTACCATATCCTCTATCTGGTCAAGGAGAATGTGACCGGCAAGAGCTTTGTGGTCAAAACCTTAAATGAGAACTGGCAACGTGATGAGACCGCAGGGGATTGCCTCCGGCAGCAGGCGCTGATCGGGAAGAAACTCAAACACTCGCACATTTGTGAGACCATCGACTATATTGACCGGGACAACAAGATTCATATCCTGCGGGAGTGGATGAAAGGCAGTGATCTGCGTTCCGTGCTGGAACAGGGATTGAGCCTACCCACCCAAACCACCGTCATCGACTGGCTCCGTCAGATCCTCAAATCCCTGATCTATTGCTCCTGCCCAGGGTATTACCATTGTCACATCAATCCCGACAGCATCTTTATCATGGAGGATGGATCGGTCAAACTGCATGGTTTCGCCCAGGCACGCCACGCCTGGTTGAGGGCTGATCTGGGCAAAGCCCAATTCCATCCGGTGCATTATATCTCTCCCGAACTCTATGATGGCGAGGACTGCCGCAATACCAGCGATATCTATTCTCTGGGAGTTCTGGGCTATCAACTGCTGACCGGACGGCTGCCTTGGCATCTGGATAAATCACTGGAACCACTGCAACAGAAACCCCTCTCCTTCACTCGCCCGGTCATCGATCCCGACCTCCTTGGCGCTAAGGTGCCACACTGGCAATATACAATACTAAATAAGGCACTGGCGGTCGATCCCGACCGGCGTTTCCAGACCTGTTCCCAGATGCTGAAAGCCATTGAAGCGGAGACCGATGTCGGATACCAGCCGCCTCAGCGGGTCATCACTGTGAAAGTAGTGCCCGAACCCGTCACTCCCGTGCCAGATGTACTTCCCGAGCAAATGGAGATCCTTCCCGTCGAGCCGGAAGCCGTTTCTTTTACAGAACCGATCACGGAGGATGAGCCCGATCGATCCATCCCAATGATAACAGTGGAAAACACAGAGGATCAACCGGGAAAAAACATCGGGGATGAAAAGGAAGAAAGCCCGGATGAGATCCCGGTTCCCCAACCGGTACCGGAACCCAAGCCGGTGGTCAGACCGCCCGCTATACCTATCACCATTGGTAAGGACAATGAAGGACAGGAATTGAGCAGAATGAAAAAGAAATTTGTTATCCTGATGATCCTCTCGCTCGTGATCATCGTATTTATTACCGTCAAGTACTTTGTAACCGGATCCGAACCAACTTTCTCCGGTGAACGAACTGAGCCCCAGGGTGAAGCGAAACTCTCCGATCAATTGCTGCCCAATGAACTGATCCCGATGGTCTTTGTTCGGGGTGACACCGCTGTGGTTGGCAGTATGGCTCCGGAGGCGAATCCGGATGAGTTTCCGCTGCGGCAAATGGTATTGAAGAGCTTCTACATCGGTAGATTTGAAGTAACTCAACGCCAATGGCGGATGGTCTTTGATTCCAATCCCTCCCGTTTCAAGGATGACGATCAACCGGTGGAGAACGTCTCCTTCTATGATGTGGTGGAATTCTGCAATCAGAAGAGCATTCTGGACCGTTTACAGCCCTGCTATGAAATCATCGATACCCAGATCATCTGCAATTTCGATGCCAATGGCTATCGACTGCCCACGGAAGTGGAATGGGAATTCGCCGCCAAGTCCGGAATGCAATATGTGGATGAGATTTATAGTGGTTCCATCGATCCCGATCAAGTCGGGTGGTCTAATATCAACAGCAATGCCTCCACCAATCCAGTTGGAGGATTAAGTCCCAATAAACTGGGTATCCACGACCTGAGCGGCAATGTCTATGAATGGGTGTGGAACTGGTATGCCCGCTATTCAGCCGGTACCCAGGATTTCTATGCCGGACCGCAAAGCGGAACCGATAAAGTGATCCGTGGCGGGAGCTGGTATCACGAGAAACACGAGATGAGGATCACCGCCCGCAGCTATGCCAAACCATTCACCAAAGCAAACTATATCGGTTTCCGCATAGTCCGTAACGCCAAGTAAACCAAAGGATCAATCAAAGGCGATGGTCGCTTTGATCATCGGGAACGAATTCCAGTTTGTATCGTCATTCTCAGGATCCATAATCCCGACCCAAGCCACTTCCCAGGCAAAATCCTCACGAAATAAACGCATACCTAAAGTCCAGGGAATGCGATTGTTTTCCCATGATGTCTTTGTTGTGAAGCCAAATTCGGAAAACAGCAATCGTCTGGGTCCCACCTGAAAATCCCATCCTGCCATCCAGGCATCAATGTAATCGCTTTCCCTGAAATCAATCCCCAATCCAATCCCGGCATGGAGACGGATCCTCTTTAGATCAAGTGAACTGATAAACCCTGCAGTTGCTACTTTAAGGAAGGGAGTAAGAGTGACCCAGGATGACACATTGAGTTTGTTGCGCTCAAATAAACGGTATTTGGCACTGCCTGTCACTCCCTCCAACGCTTCTCGTTTCAAGGGTAAGACGGTTGAGAAATTTAACTGCAATTCGTCAGTTACACCATAACCAAGTGTATATATGACAAACGCCCAGGTGGATGCTTGAAACATCCCCTTGGGTAATGTGTATGCCGTCGGGATGAACAGTAATCCGCTGTCTCCATGACGATAAGCATTGCTGGGATTTGCTGTCAGTTCAGGAGTTCCCTGGATCACCGGGTCACTGGTGGAAACGATCTGGGCATTAAGCCAGATAACAAGCATCAGGAAAAGTGTAGAAATCAGATATCTGCGCATGGTTACCTCGATTTTCGGTTCGTTGTAACAGGGTAATCGAAGGATATGATTATGTCAAGCAGATTCATCACACTTCATGCAGAATGTGCCAGTAAAGTTTGCTCCGAGTTTGACTCACCTCTGCTTCGAGTTTCCCTCGAGTACTCGAGGCATCTCGAAGCCATCTCGAGGCGATCTCGAAAAAAACCTGAGACAAGGGTGATTGGGTGAGTTAGGAGGAATCCTGATTTTGATTGACAATAACAGCGCCTGAAAAATCTTGGGACGTTCAGGTGATTTTATATTAAGTACACGAGGAAAAGATGAAAGTATATGACATGAAGAAACTTCGCAATCTTCTGTTACTGGGCTCCAGCGGAGCGGGCAAGACGACCCTTGCCGAGCAGATGTTCTTCAAGTGCGGTGCCACGACCCGGCTTGGTAAAATCGACGAAGGCAATACGGTAATGGATTTTGACCCGGAAGAGGGTGCCAAACAGATGTCCCTGGGCTTGAGCATCGGCTTTGCCAATCATAAAGACCACCGGATCAACATCCTGGATGCTCCGGGTTGTCCCGATTTCGTGGGCGATGCGATCGTGGCGATTGAGGCAGTGGAGACCGCCTTGGTGGTTGCCAATGCGACGGGTGGGTTTGAAGTGGGTCTGGAATTGCATTGTGAACAACTGGAAGGTAAAAAGGTCGCCAAAGCGGTGGTGGTCAACCGGATGGATAATGAACATGCGGATTTTGACAAGACGCTGGAAGCGATCCGTGAAAACAGCGAATTGCGTCCGATCCCGGTCTTACTGCCGATCGGCAAGGAAGGTTCCTTTGTCGGTGCGGTGGACATAGTTCGTCAGAAAGCGATCACAGCCGATGGAGAATCCGAGGTTCCAGCCGATATGGCTGATGCCGTGGCAGATGCCCGTCTGCACCTGATGGAAGCGGTGGCGGAGACTGATGAAGACCTGCTCAATGACTTTCTGGAACACATGGAACTGGCAGAGGATAAACTGATCGCCGGCTTACGGAAAGCGATCGCCAATGGTGAGATCACTCCTGCCTTTGCCGTTTCCGCCGGTAATGGCGCTGGCGTGAATGCGTTGCTGGATGCGGTCATCAGTTACCTGCCTTCTCCGGCTGACCGTAAGGAACGCGAGGTCCTGGTGAATGATGCACCGAAGACCATTATCACCTCTCCGGAAGGTGATCTGCTGGGCTATATCTTCAAACTTTATGCCGATCCCAATATGGGTGACTTTACCTACCTGCGGATGATCTCCGGAACGCTCAAGACCGGAACCGAATTCTATATCCCCGAAAAGGACGCCAAGGACAAAGCGGGAAATATGTATTTCATGCTGGGCAAGAACCGTCACGATACCTCCGAGATCAAAGCCGGCGAGATCGGCGCTCTGGTCAAACTCAAGAACGCCCGGATGATGAATACTATCACGGCATTGAATTCCAAATTGCAATTGCCTCCGATTGAACTGCCTTCCCCCACGTTCTGGCAAATGATCCGCGCCGCCAACCAATCCGACGAGGACAAGATCGGCACGGCTTTACAACGCGTGATCGCTGAGGATCCCACGATCAATTTTGAATTGAACCTGGAGACGCACGAGAACGTCATCTCCGGAATGGGTGAGCAGCAATTGAATATAGTGATGAAGAAGATGAAGAACCGCTATAAAGTGGAAGCCATGATGAAAGAACCGCGCATCCCCTATAAAGAGACCATCATGGGCAGCGCTGAATCCCAATACCGCCATAAAAAGCAGTCCGGCGGACGGGGTCAGTATGGCGAGGTCTATTTCCGGGTCAAACCGACCGAACGCGGTGAGGGCTTCAAATTCATCAATTCCATCGTGGGCGGAGTGATCCCTTCCAACTATATCCCCGCCATCGAGAAAGGGATAGTGGAGACGATGGAGAAAGGTATCATCGCCGGTTATCAGGTGGTGGATATCAGCGTGGACGTCTATTATGGCTCCTATCACGATGTGGACTCATCCGAAATGGCTTTTAAGATCGCCTCTTCAATGGCACTCAAAGAGGGCTTCAAGAAATGCAAGCCCATCCTCCTGGAGCCCATCCATGACCTCACCATCATTGTTCCTGCCGAGTATATGGGCGATGTGATGGGTGATATTTCCACCCGCCGGGGACGGATCATGGGTATGGAACAGCGTGGAAAAAAGCAGTATCTGAATGCACAGATGCCCGTGGCTGAGATGTATTTCTATTTTCCGGCGCTCAAGTCATTTACACAGGGACGGGGACGCTTCACGCAGCAGTTCGCGCATTATGAGAAAGTTCCGGACGACATTACCCAGAAGGTGGTCGCCGCCTGGCAGGAACAGGAATAGCATTTACCCTTAATCAGATTGAAACACGAAGTCCCGTTACCTGTCATGGTGATGGGACTTTTCTTTTATTAGTCTGATCATCTTGCTTGACACGAATGAGAATGAGAATTTTATGAGACTCGGGATGCCGGAAACGAGCATCACAGTTTAGATATTGATATGAGACAAGAAGTAAAGAGGTTAAAATATGTCCGGACATAGTAAATGGAGCACGATCAAGCATAAGAAAGCCGCCGCCGATGCCAAACGCGGCAAGGTCTATACCCGCATCGTCAAAGAGATCATCCTCGCCGCCAAAGCCGGCGGTGGAGACGCTGAATCCAATCCCCGCCTGCGCACTGCCATTGCCACGGCAAAAAGTGTCAATATGCCCCGGGATAACATCGAACGTGCCGTGAAACGCGGTACGGGCGAGATCGAAGGCGCCGCCTATGAAGAGATCACCTATGAAGGTTATGGTCACAATGGCGTCGGGATCGTGGTCGATGTGATGACCGATAACAAAAACAGGACAGTGGCGGAACTCCGGCATATCTTTTCCAAATACGGCGGTAACCTGGCAGAATCGGGTGCGGTATCCTGGAACTTTGATCAAAAGGGATATTTCACCGTTCCGAGCGCTGGTCTGGATGAGGATGAATTCATGATGACTGCTCTGGAAGCTGGAGCGGAGGACGTCCAGGATGGTGATGATTCCTTTGAGGTCTATACCTCGCCCACGCAATTTCATTCCGTGCGGGATAATATGGAGAAGTTAGGATTTACGATCGAGAACGCAGAACTAACAAGAGTCCCGAAGAACTATATCAAAGCCGATGATGTGGCAGACAAACTGCTCAAACTGATCGACTTCCTGGAGGAACTGGACGATGTGAACAAGGTCTATGCCAATTTCGAATTCTCGGACGAGGTATTGGCTCGTCTCAACCAGGAATAGGGCGCTGAGGGAAAGCGCCCCTACGATTTTGAATAAGTGTTGATCATTGGTATTGATCCGGGAAGCCGCTTCTGCGGTTATGGCTTGATTGAATGTCAGGGAAAGCGGATTACTGCAGCGGGGTGTGATGTGATCCCGATCCGGGAAAAACTGCCTTTGCAGCAGCGTCTGTTGGTCCTGTATCAGGAGATGAGCGCGATCCTGGATGAGCATAAACCGGAACAGGCAGTGGTGGAGACCATCTTCTATCACAAGCATATCCAGGCGATCTTTGCGCTGGGTCATGCCCGGGGGATCATCCTTCTGACCTTGGTTCAACGAGATATTCCCATATATGAATACAGCCCACGGGAAGTGAAAAAAGCGGTGGTCGGCAATGGTAATGCCACCAAACAGCAGGTGCGTTATATGATCGGGAAACTGCTCAATCTGGATACGGTCAAACACCGCGATGACGCCGCCGATGCCCTTGCTGTGGCGATGTGTCACTTTCACCGGATGAGGTTTTTGTAATGCTTGATTTTATCCGAGGCATCCTGGCAGGCAAGACGCCGGTCAATGCCATTATCGATTGCGGTGGTTTGGGTCTGGAGATCCGGATCCCCTTGAGCACCTATGAGAAGCTACCGGCGGTGGGGGAGATCTGCCGCCTCTTCACTGTCCTGAGCATCGGTCAGGATGAGATCAGGGTTTTTGGTTTCATCACGAACGGGGAAAGGCAGTTGTTTCAAAAACTGACCGGCATCCCCGGAATCGGTGGCAAGATCGGGCTATCCGCACTGTCATCTCTGGATACCGAGACCTTCGTCAAAGCCATCCAGCGCAGTGATGACCTGATGATCAGCAAGGTGCCCGGCATCGGCAAGAAAACGGCACAACGCATTATCATCGAACTCCGGGACGAGATCCTCAAACTCGACCTGGGAACGCCAGTAGTTCAGACCACCGGGATCGACACTCATCTGATCGAGGCGGAATCTGCATTACTGGCTTTGGGCTTCAGCATCAAAGAGATCAATCTGGTGCTCCGGCAGATGTCTGACGAACAAATGATACAACCGGTGGAACAGATCATCAAGGAAGCCATCAAGAAACTGTATCAAAAGCGCAACTGATATGAACATCCGTCAGGAAGCCTACCACACCGTCGTCAAGATCCTCAAGGATAAGGAATACTCGGATACGTTATTACACCAGAAAGCAAAGCGGATCAAGGAGTCGCAGGAGAACCTGGCGCTCTTCTACAATCTCACCAAAGGCATCGTCAAGATGCACCTGAAACTGGACTATATCATTCAGCAGTTCACCGATCCCAGGCGATACCAGTCCACCGATCTCAAGACCCGCTGCCTGCTCTATCTGGGCTTGTATCAGATCATCTTTATGAATTCCATTCCGGAACACGCTGCCGTGCATGAGACGGTGCAACTTGCCAAAACGTTGATGAGTCCGGCTACGGCGGATTTTGTCAATGCTATCCTGCGTAGTTATCTGCGGGAGCCGGCTGTGAATTATCCTGAAAACATCGCCTTGCGTATTGCTTATGAGCACTCCTATCCACCGGAATTGATCAGGCAATGGATCGATCTCTGGGGAGCGGAGGAGACCGAGTATCTGGCTCTTTTCTTCAACGAGAACCCGGAATTACATCTCAGGGTCAACACCACGGCTACCTCGCAAGCCAAGTTGATCCATTACTTTTCCAAGCGGGATGTCCGGCTTGAGCCCAGTTCCGCCAGTCCCAATCTCTTGACTACCAAGCAGGGGGAAGAGGCATTGGATGCCGTTGCCTTTTCGGAGGGATACTTCTCCGTGCAGGACACATCAGCGGCTTTGATCGTGGAATTGCTATCCCCGCAACCGGAGGAGAATATCCTGGATCTTTTTGCTGCTCCGGGTGGCAAGTGCACTTATATCGCCGAACTGATGAACAACACCGGTGAAGTGGTCGCTGTGGACAAGATCCCAAACAAGATGAAACTGCTCAAACAAGCCGCCGACCGCTTGCAATTGACAAATATCAAACAGGTAGTGGCGGATTCATTTACCTATGGACCGGTGGCACCTGCTTATGACCGGGTTCTGGTCGATGCGCCTTGTTCAGGATGGGGTGTTTTCGGACGTAAGTCAGACCTGCGCTGGCAGGTGCATCAGAATCTCCCCGAGCTGCTCAAACTCCAGGAGAAAGCCCTGATCCATGCTGCCAATTTCGTCAAGCCGGGTGGTGTCCTCGTTTACTCCACTTGTACAATGAATCCGGCGGAGAATGAACTGCAGGTGCAGAAGTTCTTGAAGCAGAATGGCAGGTATTCTCTGGTGAATGCGGCTGAATATATCCCCGAGCGATTCACAGCGGCAGGTTTCTTGGTGACCATGCCCTATAAACATAACATGGACGGTGCATTTGCCGCCAAAATGGTCAGATCGAGTTAGCGGAGGCAGAAATGACGAAACAGCATTGGATCAAGATCGGTTATGGCGCTGGAATAGGCGTGGGGATCATCATCGTCACCGCCTTTGTCTTTAGCCAGATCATCTTTCCGGTCTTTCTGGGCAGACCTAAGGATGTGGAAGTTCCGAACGTCGTCGGCAGCGGATATCTTCAAGCCAAACGTACCCTGGGGGAGAGCAAACTGCACGTCGTGATCAGGGATTCCGTTTACTCGGAAGACATCGCGATCGACTGTGTAGTGGATCAGAAACCGGCAGCCGGCGAGATGGTCAAACATGATGGAACGGTTTATCTGATCGTGAGCCGTGGCTCCAAACATGTGACAATCCCCAATGTGATCGGGATGGACTACCATCAGGCATATCTCACACTCAGGGGGAGCGGACTGCGCACCGTGATCTCCGATTCTCTCTACTCCGAGACCTATCCCGCCAATTCCGTGATGCGTATCACTCCTCATTTTGGCACCAAAATCCTCAAGGAATCACGGGTTAGATTACAACTCAGCCGGGGAGCGAGACCGGCGCCAGACAGCAGCAACGTTTACCAGGGATCCTGGTTTTAAGGTCATTTGACCGCACCGGATATGAGGGTTGAGATAGATTCGGTTGATCGGCAATCGGAATACTTAGATCGTTATTATCTTCGGATCAGGCAACAGGACATACTCTTCTTCGGTTATATCATCGAATCTGTGGAGGGGCTTTCCATCCGGTGTCCGGCACCCAGAGACGGTAAATACTGGGTCGTGGATGTCCCCCATGGTCTGCAGGATGAATTTATCAATCTGATCGACTTGATTCACGGCGCCGCGTTTTCATCATAATCTCCTCCATAACGCTTTGTTTCCCGAAATAGGGAATGTAGCTTGCATGTACCATTCTAATAGAATACTGAAAAGCAGGTTATTATGAAACAGATACTCATTCTGACGGTGATACTCGTGGCAAGCGTTCTTAACGCTTATGAGATCGTCTATGACCTCAATTTGGATCAACCTGACCTCAGGGTGACTGGAAATTGGACTCTGGTCCGCATCAAAGGCGGTCAGGAATATGGAACCCCGGGAAGTCCGTCTCTCCCGTGGTTTGGCGTTCGTTTACTGCTTCCGGTCGGATATGAGGCAAAAGCGATCGAGGTCGAGAAGAGCGAACCCAGTTATTACAAGTTGAGCGATCCGGTGAGACCGATTCAGCAGCAATATCCCTTTTCTCTGATGCCTACCGCCACGTTTACGGAGCCCGATCCCCAGATCTATCAGCGGGATTCGGTTTATCCGTTTACGGCTCATAATGGCGCCAATACCGAGTTTCTCTCTGGTCATCCGATCGCCATGACCGCCGTTACTCCAGTGGAATATAACCCCGTTACTAATGAACTGACCTCTTATGCCCACGTACGGGTCAAGGTTACAGCCATTCCCAGCCAAAGAGCGGAAGCAGCCCGGCAACTTCTTCAGCAGGATGCCTACACTGGCCAACGGCTCAGGCAGAGCATTGATAACCCGGATGCCACACCCCGCTATGAGACCCGAACCGTAGGGTATGAATATATTTACATCATCGATGCAGCGATGCCGGATGCCTGGTTGCCGCTCAAATCCATCCACGAGCAACGGGGGATGAGCGTGTTGTTCAAGCCGGTGCAGGAGATTGCAACCGAACAAACGGGGGTGGATCTCCAGCAGAAGATCCGCAATTACCTGATCTCCATGTTTGCCTCCAATTCTGTCCGCTATGTTCTTTTGTGCGGGGATACCGATGTGATCCCGCATCGTGGCTTTTTTGTCAATATGGGTAATGGCAGTGAAGTGGATGCCGATATTCCTGCCGATATGTACTATTCCTGCCTGGATGGAAGTTGGAACAACAACGGCAACAGCTATTGGGGTGAATACAATGAGTGTGACCTGATCCCGGAATTATCCATCGGTAGGTTCTGCTACAATAACGTGACGGAGATCAACCACTTCATCAACAAGGTCATGAGCTATATGATCATACCGGTGGAGAGCGAAGTAAAGACAGCTAATTTTATTGGTGAGTGGCTTTGGGAAGGACCCACCTGGGGCGGGGACTATTTGGATGAAATGATTGGCGGATCATCTACCAACGGACATACCACCGTCGGCGTTCCTACTACTTGGAATATCACCACTTTATACGACCGCACTTATGGAGCGAACAACAGTTGGGGAGCTGCTCAAGTGCGTCCGCTGCTCAGCCAGGGAGCCAACCTGGTCAATCATCTGGGGCATTCCAACACTACCTATGCGTTCCGGCTGAACAACAATCAGGTATCCGCCACCACGATCACCAATAACGGCTCCAATCACAATTTCTCGATCTACTTCACCCAGGGCTGTTATGCCGGTGCGTTTGACAACCGGACCACTACCGTCGGGAACTATACTCAGGACTCCATTACCGAGAAATTCAACGGCATCGCCACTTCCGCCGCTGCCATGATATCTCACTCCCGTTATGGCTGGGGTATGCCCGGCAGTACCAATGGCGCTTCTCAACGCCTGCACCGTCAGTTCATCGATGCCTTGTTTGGTGAATCTATATATCCTGCGGGAGAGATGCTGACCGACGGCAAGATCGATATTATTCCTTTCATTTACGGTGCTCCGGTCATGTATTGGATCACCTATGAGACCAATCTCTTCGGCGATCCGTCCATGATGGTCTGGACGAATACTCCGCAGTTCATTACAGCTCAACTACCCGATACCTGGATTATGGGGGTCAATCAATACCAGATCCAGACCAACGCACCCAATGCGACCGTCAGGATTAAACAAAATGGCAGTTTAATCTATGAAGGGACCGCTGATAATACCGGTCTGGCCACCATCACTATGATCCAGACCCTTACCCCGGGTGATTACAATCTCCATATCACTGCCCCCAATTTCTACTCTTATGATACGGTGTTCAACGTTTCCGCCAGCCAATCTGCTTATATCGTCTGCACCGATATCACGGTCAATGACGATGATGGATTGCTTCATGCCGGCGAGATCGTCGATCTCAGCATGGTTATTGAGAACATAGGTCTTTATGATCTGCTGGAAAGCGGTACCTTAACGCTTACCGCAGGATCTGCTGTGGTTACAGTGTTAAGCCCGACGATCACCTTTGCCCCGATCGAAGCGGGCAACACCCAAGCGGTGGAAAATGTCTTCAGCATCCGGATCAATTCCGGTTTCGTGGATAACACCTCTGTTCCAATGATCTTGACGGCATCTTACGGCGAAGTCGTTTCATCCACACACTACAATCTTATCCTCAATGCTCCCAGTTTGATCATTAGTTCCTACCAAATGAACACGACGGATGAGTTCATCCTGCCCGGTCATACCGCCCAGATGAACATTAGCATATCCAATCAGGGCAGTGGCCATTCGTATGATGCCGTGCTGCTTGTTCTCAGCGACGATCCGATGCTATCGGTATCCGCAACGGAGATTAGTATTCCCTTTAGCCCTGCCGGCAGCAACGATCTTTATACCAACCTGTTCAGCATCACTGTGTCACCCGATGCCCCGATCGGCTCCATCGTTACTTTGCATTATTATCTGATCCCGACCAATGGCGAAGGGGGTGAGGGGTCGATCAGTTTCTACGTCGGATTGGTCAATTACACTTTTGAAATGGGCTGGCAGAATTGGATCACTCAATCATTGAGCGCATCATTCGTCAACCAGTGGCATCGTTCCAATCAGCGGAATTATTCCACCGGCGGGACATATTCCATGAAGTTCGGTGCAGAAGGAACCGGTTCTTATGCCGGAAGCGCTTATGGCGCGCTGATCAGTCCGCAGTTTACGCTGGGACTGAATTCCGAGCTGAAGTTCTACCATTGGATGGATGCCGAGAATCATTCCACGATCACTACCAGTGCCTGGGATGGCGGACTGGTTCAGATGTCCTTGAATAACAGTGCCTGGTTCCAGATCACACCGGTTGGCGGATACCCCTATGGCATTCAGAACAATCCTGCCTCTCCCTTCCCATCCGGAACACCGGTATTCTCCGGCAGCTTTGGCTGGCAGGAATGTGTATTTAACCTGTCCAACTACACTGGTGAAGCGCGATTCCGATTTCTCTTTGGCTCCGATGGTTATGTCTCCGGCGAGGGCTGGTACATTGACGATGTTCGCCTGATCACCGAGATCGTCTCCAATGATGATAATACCGTCATACCAGCTAATTACAGGTTATTCGACAATTACCCCAATCCCTTCAATCCTACCACCACCATTGCGTTCTCGCTGCCGGTCGGGACCGAAGTGTCTCTGGAGATTTACAATGTCAAAGGACAGCGCGTCAGGTCATTGATCCACAGTTCAGAGCTGGATCGCGGCAGTCACAGGATCGTCTGGAACGGGATGGACGATCACAACCGCAGTGTCGGCAGCGGCGTCTATTTCTACCGGATCAGCACTCCCACCTGGACGCAGACGAAGAAGATGCTGATGATGAAATAGGAAGGTCATGTCCAAGCAAATCCTTGTTTTGACCGGTGCCGGGATCAGCGCTGAATCCGGACTGAAGACCTTCCGGGATTCCGGAGGGCTTTGGGAAGATCATGCCATCGAGGATGTTGCCACTCCTGAGGGCTTTGCCGCCGATCCCGAATTGGTCTGGCGTTTCTATAAAATGCGTTACCAGCAGGCGGAGCAAGCCAGACCCAATGCCGGTCATTATGCTTTGGCGGAATTGGAAGAGGTCCTGGGTGAGCAGTTTCATATCATTACCCAAAACGTGGACGGTTTGCATCAAAAAGCCGGCAGCAAACGTGTTCTGGAGATGCACGGACGCTTAAAACGCTGCTTTTGCACCGATTGCCACAAGCGCTATGAGATGTCCCGGACCGATCTGTCCTTGCCGGTTCCGGTCTGTGACGCCTGCCGTAGTGTTTTACGCCCGGATATCGTCTGGTTTGGCGAAATCCCTTACTACCTCTCCGAAATTGATCAGTTACTCCGAAATTGCGATCTCTTCCTCGTTATTGGCACCAGCGGCGTGGTCTATCCGGCGGCTGGCTTTGTCCTCACTGCCAGATACCACGGAGCCAGGACGATCAGCATCAATCCCAATGAACCGGCGAACAACACCCACTTTGATGAGTGCATCCAGAGCAAGGCAGGGGATTTTCTGCCTTCATTCGTAGCGGAACTCAAACAGCAGGTTTTGACTTGACAAAATCGCCTCCTCAAAAACATATCCCATCCAGTTACAGAGTGCTGAAAGCAAGGCACTCCAACCCTGTTGAAGAGCGGGCATAGCTCAGTTGGTAGAGCATTAGCTTCCCAAGCTGAGGGTCGCGGGTTCGAGTCCCGTTGCCCGCTCCATCTTTTTCCTCCTTGCTTCATTACCTGAGTATAACCTTAGTATAACCTTACGATCGTAAGGTTATACTAAGGTTATACTCAGGTAATGAAGCAAGGAGGACATAATTTGGGAGTTTGTAATTGATAGGAGTAGAAGCATATAACAGTATAGATAGAGAAACAGGTTTAGCATAGCATATTGATATAATTGAAATATGGGTCGATCCAGCGGTCTGTTGTTGCAATTCAACCTGACTTTGAGGGAAGAAGACGCTTCTGTCGATCTATCTCTTATCGGGTTACGGGAGTATGTGAAACAAAATACTTTACAAAAACAGCGGGGGCAGAAACGTGGCATCAAATAAATAAGGAGACGATAAATGCCGTTAAAACCCGAGGCTAAAACAGCTATCATGGCAGAGTTTAAACTCCATGAGTCAGACACCGGGTCAGCACGTGTTCA
>VGPI01000022.1 GCA_016875595.1 Candidatus Cloacimonadota bacterium | reverse complement strand
AGAGCTTACGCCTTACGCTTAAATGGGCAGCTCGGGGTAAAGAGGCATTTCGCAATCAGGAACGGCAAGCACTGTTTGGCATCGTTCAGGGCGGAGTATATGAGGACTTACGCGAGCATAGCGCAAGGAAACTGATGGAGATGGACTTTGACGGCTATTCCATCGGTGGGCTGGCAGTGGGCGAATCAAAACCGGACATGCTGCGGATCACCGCTTTTATGCATGACATCCTGCCTATGGATAAGCCTCGGTATCTGATGGGTGTGGGCACTCCGGCAGACCTCTTGCGCAACATCGCCAACGGAGTGGATATGTTCGATTGCGTCATGCCCACGCGAAACGCCCGGAAGGGCAGTATTTTTACCCGTTATGGCAAGATGATCATCAAAGCGGCGCGTTACAAACAGGACTTCAAGTCCATCGACCCATTGTGTAACTGTTACACCTGCCGTCACTTCTCGCGTGCTTACATCCGGCATCTGATCACTATGAACGAGATCCTCGGCATGCGCCTGACCACCATCCATAGCTTGTATTTCTATCAGGAACTGATGCAGATGGCACGGCAGGCGATACTGGAAAACAGATATCAGCAGTTCATGGACGAGATGCTACCGCTTGTGGACAGCATGGTGGAATAGTACCCATCGTAGGGGCGACGACCACATTATAAGCCCCGGAGGGGCGACACCATAACCAAGCCCCGGAGGGGCGACACCTTCATAGGCAGGGTGTGTAGCGAAGCGGAGCCCCTGCACACCGGCAGCCAGCACCCCAAGACCAAGCCCCGGAGGGGCGACACCATAACCAAGCCCCGGAGGGGCGACACCTTCATAGGCAGGGTGTGTAGCGAAGCGGAACCCCTGCACACCGGCAGCCAGCACCCCAAGACCAAGCCCCGGAGGGGCGACACCTTCATAGGCAGGGTGTGTAGCGAAGCGGAACCCCTGCACACCGGCAGCCAGCACCCCAAGACCAAGCCCCGGAGGGGCGACACATCACTCCGGATCAGGAATACTCAGATAATCCCTAATAAACTGATCGATGTGCTCCGGCTCGGTATTGAAAGAACACATCAGGCGCACTTCATTGCGGCAGTCATCCCACATATAGAAATGATACTTATCCATCAACGGTGCGATCTTGTGCCGGGGCATGATGGCAAAGAGGGCATTTGCCTCCACCGGCTGGGTGATGATGACGCCGGGGAGTTTTTCCAATTCATCGGCAAGGAGGGCTGTCATCCGGTTTGCCTGGATGGCATTCTGACGCCACAGATCATCAGTGAGATAAGCATCATATTGAGCAGCGATATATCTCATCTTGGAGTAAAGTTGTGCTGCCTGTTTGCGGTAAAAGATCAGGTCATCTTCCCGGTCGGGCAGATAGGAGATGATCGCCTCGCCAAACATCAGTCCGTTCTTCGTGCCACCAAAGGACACAATATCCACTCCCGCATCCCGGAACATCACAGAAGGCTCGGTATTACAAGCCACCAGCGCATTAGCCAGACGCGCGCCATCGACATGGAGCAGCATATCATTGGCATGGGCAAAGTCCGCCAGTGTCCGGAGTTCAGCCACCGTATAGACCAATCCGGTCTCTGTTGCCTGAGAGATGGAGATGATCCGGTATTGCGACATATGAACATCGCCTTTGCCTTCCAAGTGCGGGGCGATCAGCTCCGGTGATAGTTTTCCGTCTTCAGTGGTGATCGGCAGCAGTCGTGCCTGAGTGAATTTCTGCACCGCTCCGCACTCATGCACATTGATATGAGCGGTGTGAGCACAGATCACACAGTGGTAAGAGTGCATCAGGTATTGGATTGACAAGACATTGGCTCCGGTTCCGGTCATGGTGAACCAGACCCGGCAGTTACCTCCAAAGAAGGTCGCTATCCTGTTCTCGATCCCGTGCGAAAACTCCTCTTCGCCATACGCAACGCAGAAGTCATTGTTTGCCCGATTCAACGCATCCAATACAATGGGGTGAACACCGGAGTGGTTATCACTGCCAAAGCTGACTGGGATCATAAAGAGCTATCCTGTCCCAGTTCTATCAGTTTGATGGTATTCTGTTTGATCAGCGGAACTTGCAGGGCATTATGGTTGGCGTCAAAGATCATGTCCCCGACACTGTCGATATCCCTGATGAACGGTTCCGGACGGTTTCTTGCCAGTGTGATCTCGACGATCATCTTTTGTTTTACACTAGAGAAATAGATCGCCCCGGTCTCGGGATCGATGGCAATGCCGCGCAGGTCTCCATAGAGCGTATCCATGTGGATATCAAGTGTTTGAGCGCGGATGTCATAGGCAAATACAGGTGAATAATCCGCCCCACTGACCAGCAGCATCTGATAACGCGGATGATCATAGACAATACCGGTCGGTTTGGACAGACGGGGATCGCTGACCCGCGTCTTTTCCCGGGTGGAGGGATCGACCACCCATAGGCAATCACCACCGGTATCAGTGACATACAGCATGCCATTTTCATCGGCAGCGATGTCGGTCAGGCTCTTCGACTCCGGCAGATCAATACTATAGGCGATCGTTTTCTTCAGCAGGTCGATAGCGCTAATCCGCTGTGGTTCCACCACCCAGAGATTGGCACCGGCCATGATCAGTCCGCGGGGTTGGTTCAAGCCCTTGTTCACAAACCCCGTGTAGTTACCTTCGGCATCCATCGCAACAATGCTGTTGGAACTGCCGTTGGAAATGTAATAGACATCATTCGTGGCGTCATAGACGATGCTCTGCGGACCAGCCAGGATAGCGTCCTTTCCCGGCACAAAGTACAACAGCGCAACGGTGGTGCCGGCAAGCAGGATTAGTATTATTATGATCCGTTTATACATTTTCATTGTGGCTCCTCGATGCTCCAATGGCATCCGTCTTTGGTATCTTTGAGCATGATGCCCAGTGCTGCCAGGTCGTCACGGAAGCGGTCAGACGACGCCCAATCTTTGTTTTGCCGGGCTGCATTCCGGTAGGAGATGATCAATTCAATCAAACTCTTGCTCAGATCCCCCGCTTTGGGGCTTAGTATTGCCTCCGGATCGGCAAAGAACCCCAGGACCTGTCCCAGTTTAATCAACCGGCGTCCGTTATTCAAGCGCTCCGGCATCGGCAGCGTGGCATTCCGGGTCTTATGCGCCAGATCAAACAGCACAGCCAGCGCCTTGGCGGTATTCAGATCATCGTCCATAGCCGCGGTAAATTCCTGTACTGCCTCCACCGACGGATCATCAATATTATTCGGATCAAGCAATTCCATCGCATCTACACTCTTCAAAGCAGAATTGAGGTTTTTCACCGCCCGGTCTGCTTCGGCGATCAGTTCGCGGTCAAAATCAATCGGGCTGCGGTAGTGTTTACTCAGGAAGAAGAAGCGGATGCTGGCGGCATCATATTCCCGGAGGATGTCACGGGCGGTATGGAAATTCTTCAAGCTCTTGGACATCTTCTCGCCGCCGATATTGAGGAAGCCATTGTGCATCCAGTATTTTGCCGGTGGATTGCCGCTTAATGCCATCGCCTGAGCCAGTTCATTCTCATGATGCGGAAAGATGAGGTCGATCCCGCCACCATGGATATCAAAGGTCTCACCCAGAAACTGGCGTGACATCACCACGCATTCGGTATGCCAGCCGGGACGACCTTCACCCCAGGGACTCTGCCAGACCGGCTCTCCCGGTTTGGATCGTTTCCACAGTGTAAAGTCCGCCGGATGCCGTTTTTGATAGTTTTCTTCCACCCTGGCGCCGGCGAGTTGTTCCTCGGTCTTTTTGCCGGAGAGCTTGCCGTATTCGGGCAGGGCGGCAGTATCGAAATAGACGTCCCCATTTGCCTCGTAGGCATTGCCTTTTTCCACCAATTGCGCGATCAGATCGATCATCTGCGGGACAAAATCCGTCGCTTTGGGCAGATGATCGGGCGGGCGTATTCCGAGTGCAGCGCTATCATCCAAAAAGGCAGCGGTATATTTAGCGCCGATCTGCTGAAAGTCGATCCCTTCCTCGAGCGACTGTGCAATGATCTTATCGTCGATATCAGTGATGTTTTGCACGTACGTCACCTCATATCCCCGAAATTCAAAATAGCGGCGCATCACATCAAAGAAGATAAATGTACGGGCATTGCCGATATGAAAGTAGTTATATACCGTCGGACCGCAGGTATAAAGCCGGATCTTCCCCTCTTCCAGGGGGATGAAAGCCTCTTTCTTGCGGGTCATCGTATTATAGATCTGCATCATGTTCATCTCTCCATGTCCATTCGGGGGCAGGTTATCTATCCCCGGTTTGCCGTCAATAGTAAAAAAACCGGCAGTACCCGGCAGCAGTTTCTACCTGATTGATTCACTGGCTTTTACCTCACCTTTGCCTCGAGATGGCTTCGAGTACTCGAGGGGATCTCGAAGCGAACTCGAGGCGAAGGTGAGGTAATCCATTAAACAACAGTCGATTCCGGTATGGCTGCCCAATAGCGGTGATGCCGCGGATACATCTCCGCGGGACTTTGGGACGTTCATTGGGTTGTGGAATATGTGGATGAAGCTTGACATCCACCGTGCCAGCCCAAGAAGTGGAGATCACGATGGTGATACAGACAAGGAGTGACGAAATGATAGCAAAATGCGGTGTCAATTGCCCAACGGACTGCCGGGCTTACGGCGTGGATTGTGCCGGCTGCAATGAACTGGAGGGAAAGGTCTCCTGGGCGGAATTTTATGGCAGGACGCGGTGTCCGATCTATGAGTGCGTGAAGAACAAGGGGCTCCCGAACTGTGCCACGTGCGGACAGGCGCCTTGTCAGGTTTGGTATGACACGCGTAATCCGGATGCCAGTGATGAGGAGTTTGAAGCCGATATCCGCAACCGGCTGAGCAATCTTGCCCGGGAAGGATGAACACAGCAGCGGCAATTATCAGCTCATCCCCGTGAAACGGATACTTGACAATTGCTGTTTGCGACCTATAATAATCCATAGGTGAAAAATGTTCCAAGGAGATACACAATGGCGAAATACGTGATCGTGGGCGGAGTTGCCGGCGGTGCCAGTGCAGCTGCCCGCCTGAGACGTCTGGACGAAAAGGCGGAGATCATCATTTTTGAACGGGGCAAGTACATATCCTATGCCAATTGTGGCTTGCCTTACTACATCGGCGGTAAGATCGCAGAGCGGGAATGGCTTTTTGTGCAGACGCCGGAGAGCTTCAAAGTCCGGCTGAATGTGGAAGTTCAGGTGGAGTCGGAGGTGATCTCGATCGATCCTTCGATCAAACATGTCGTGGTCAAAAACCTGGTCACCGGCGAGGAATACCGCGAGACATATGACAAACTCATCCTCTCTCCGGGAGCGGAACCGGTGCGTCCACCGATCCCTGGCGTTGATGACGAGGCGATCTTCACCCTGCGCAACGTGCCGGATACCGACCGGCTCAAGGAATATATCACCCATCACCGCATCCGTCGAGCCGTGATCGTCGGAGCTGGTTTCATCGGTCTGGAAATGGCGGAAAACCTTCACCGGCTGGGCATCTTCGTCACTATTGTGGAGATGGCGGAGCAAGTGATGACGCCTTTGGATTATGAGATGGCGGCGGAGGTGCATCAGCATCTCAAGACCAAGAAAGTGGAGTTTTACCTGAAGGATTCGGTCACCGCTTTCCAACGCGACACGGACGGCCTGCACGTGCGTTTAGATAGCGGTAGAGACCTCATCACCGACCTCGTGGTGCTGTCCGTCGGCGTCCGTCCGGACAGTCATCTGGCGGAAAAATCCGGACTCAGGCTTGGTGTTCATCGCGGCATTGCCGTCAACGAATATCTCCAGACCTCCGATCCTGATATCTATGCCGTGGGTGATGCTATCTGCTATCCGCATCCCGTTACCGGCAAGGACTCCATCGCCTATCTGGCAGGACCGGCGAACAAGCAGGGACGCATTGCCGCGGATAATGTCCACTTTGGCAATAAGTACAAATATGAGGGGGCAATCGGAACGGCGATCGCCAAGGTGTTTGACATCACGGTCGCCTCCACCGGCGTCTCAGAAAAGACGCTCAAGGCGGATAAGATCCACTATCAGGCATCCATCATCCACGCTTCCTCGCATGCCGGTTATTATCCCGATGCCCTGCCCATGACCATCAAGATCCTGTTCGATCCGCAGGATGGTCGACTGCTCGGCTCCCAGATCGTCGGCTTTGACGGTGTGGACAAGCGCATCGATATGATGGCGCATATCCTGAAACACCGCGAAACGGTCTTCCAGCTCAAAGAAATCGAACATGCCTACGCCCCGCCTTTCTCCTCCGCCAAAGATCCGGTTAATATCGCCGGAATGGTGGCGGAGAACGTGATCCGCGGTCTGGTCAAAATCATTCAGTGGTATGACATTATGTCAACGGACAAGAAAAAAGCCCTTCTGATCGACGTTCGAATGGAGGATGAATTTGCTCTCGGCAGTATCGAAGGGGCGGTTAATATCCCGGTGGACGGTCTGCGCAACCGTTTGTCCGAGATTCCCAAGGACAAGACCGTCATCCTCTTCTGCGGTATCGGGCAGCGTGCCTACCTGGCAGCCCGAATCCTGATGCAGAATGGTTTCTCCAAGGTCTTTAACCTATCCGGCGGTTATATCACTTACTCCCACGCCACCGGCAAACAAAGCAACGAAGATATCTTTTCCGGTGACGTGATCGGCAAGGATGATCATATCTATCAGACGCCTCCGCTCCAAGAGCTGGACGGCAATGAGGAATTGATCGAGATCGATGCCTGCGGATTGCAATACCTCGGTCCGATCCTGTGGCTGAAGCAAGAATTCGACCGCCTGAGCGAGGGTAAGATCATTCGTATCACCTGTACTGACGCCGGTTTCCTCAAAGACGTGCCTGCCTGGTGCAAAATGACGGGGAATCAACTCATCTCAGTGGACGAAACGGCAGGCAAGATCACCGCCATCATCCGCAAAGGCGGTGCCGAAAGCCCGCAAATGACCGTGGCGGGACACAACAAGACGATCGTGGTCTTCAGTGATGAGCTGGATCGAGCGCTGGCATCATTCGTCATTGCCCATGGCGCTGCCTCCACCGGCAAGAAAGTGACGATGTTCTTTACTTTCTGGGGTTTGAATGTGATCAAGCGTACAAAGAAACCGGCTTCAAAAAAGGACCTTATGAGCCAGATGTTTGGTTTGATAATGCCCAGCCATAGTAAACGGCTCGGACTCTCCAAGATCAATTTTGGTGGCATTGGTGCCAAACTGATGCGTAAACGGATGCAGGATAAGAACGTGGATTCACTGGAAGCGATGATCGCCCGGGCACTTTACAGCGGAGTGGAATTGATCGCCTGCCAGATGTCGATGGATGTAATGGGTGTAACCGCGGAAGACCTGATTGATGGCGTTACTATTGGCGGTGTCATCACTTACCTGGCAGAAGCGGAACAATCAAACCTGAATCTGTTTATCTGATCCCTGATCGTTCTGATCGCATAGCCGGTGGCTGGACACCTTGTTTCACCTGCCGGCTATCTTGTTATCTCGGTATGCTCTAAGAAAAGTATTGACTTGATTGTGCTGCCTAAAAATCTGGCTTAAATTGAAGGATTATCGCATTATGAAGAGAATCATCATCGCCATCGACGGTCCGGCTGCCTCGGGTAAAAGCACGACAGCCAAATTGATAGCGCACAAACTGTCCTATCTCTATATCGATACAGGTGCGATGTATCGGGCTTGTGCGCTGGCGGCTCTGCGGGCTAAGGTGGCGTTGGATGACGATGCCGACATCAGCTATTTGCTCAAAAACATCGATATCAGATTTCTCTTCGATCCTTCCGGAAACCGCCTCCTGCTCAATGGTGAGGATGTGACCGGTCATATCCGTGACGAGCAGGTCTCCCGTCTGGCATCCGATATCTCCGCTTTGCCACCGGTGCGATACCGGATGGTGGAACTGCAGCGCGAGATGGGTCGCGATGGGGGAGTGGTTCTCGATGGCAGGGATATCGGTACCTTCGTCTTTCCTGGTGCGGAACTGAAGTTTTACTTGGATGCGGATGTCAATGTCCGTGCCCAAAGGCGATGGCTCGAACTGCAGGCACGGGGTGTGGACAGCAGCTTCGAGGCAGTCCTTTCCCAAATGAAAGAGCGCGATAAGAACGATTCCAGCCGTGCCCTCGCTCCCCTCAAACCGGCTGAAGATGCTATCATCATCGACAATACCGAGCTCACCATAGCCGATCAGACGTGTGAATTGTGGCGGCATATCTGTCAATACTTTGGCAGTGATGCAAGTATTGAGGACTGTTACCTGTCCGGCGACGAGGCCAGATGAAAGTGTTCCTGGCTCAGAACTCCGGATTTTGCTTCGGCGTCAAACGAGCCATCAGGATGGCTCTGGAAGTGGCTCAGCAGGACAGGGTGTATTCCCTCGGACCTCTGATCCATAATCCGCAGATGGTGGAAGACCTCAAGGATCACGGGATCGAGATCGCATCCCACGCCGGGGATATGCGTTCATCGACGGTTATCGTAAGGTCGCACGGGATATCGGAGATGGAACGGCAGATCCTGGAGCAAAATGGCAATCAGATCGTGGATGCCACCTGCCCCTATGTCCGGCGCACGCATGAGATCGTCAAGGAAATGTGCGAATCCGGCTATCCGGTGATGATCTTGGGTGATGCCGGCCATCCCGAGGTGATCGGTATGCTATCTTATTGCGAAGGCGACAAGGAAGTCGTCAGTCCCGACTTCGATCCCGCCGGCAAGACCTGGCACAAGCTCTGCCTGCTGTCCCAGACCACGATGCAAATGCCGGATTTCCTGGCTCTCGTTGGACGTTTAGTCCCCCATTGCCAGCAACTTATGATCTTCAATACCATCTGCCTGGCAACTACGGAACGGCAGCATGCCACCCGGAAACTTGCCAGCCATGCCGATCTGATGATCGTCATCGGTGGCAGGAACAGCTCCAATACCAGAATGCTTTACAACATCTGCACCGCTGTCACTCAAACGGTGCTGATCGAGACTGCGACTGAGCTCTCAGCGGATCTGCTGAACAATAGACAGATCATCGGTCTGACCGCCGGCGCATCCACACCCGACGATCAGATCATCATAGTTTACAACAAGATCATGGAAATAAACGGGAATGGTGACAGGGTAACCGAGATTAATGCCATTCCCATCTTTAAGGAGGAATCATGTTAACACATGACCAAAACGAAGTCAAAAACGAATTGACGGATCAAGAGAAACCCGTCAGTGAGGAAACGACGTCCACACCCACCGATGAAACCACCACCGTGGTTGAGCCGGACACCACTGAACCTGTCGTAGAACCGGTCAAAGATGAGGAAACCGATCTGATCGAGACCCCCGTGACCGAAGAGGAGCTTCCGGTGGATGAACCCCTAATCGAAGAGGAACTCTCGATTGAGCCCATGCCGGTCATCGAGCCTGAACCTACTACCGAAGCTGATGAAGCCGTCAGCGAACCGGAACCGCCTGCCCTCGAAGAGCTTCCGGTGGATGAACCCCTAATCGAAGAGGAACTCTCGATTGAGCCCATGCCGGTCATCGAGCCTGAACCTACTACCGTGGATGTTGCCACCGAAACCCCGGTCGAAAAACCTGCACCCAAGCCCAAAAAACGCACCCTGTCCCCCGAGGAGAAACACCGTGAGGACATGCTCAGCATGTATGAGGAGTCCTTCTCCAATTTCCAGAAGGGACAAATCGTCAAAGGCAAGGTAGTGGACATCACCGAGAAAGAAGTGATGGTCGATATCGGCTTCAAATCCGAAGGCATCATCCCCATCGCTGAATTTGCCAACACCGGCATCCCGCAGAAGAACACCGAGATCAATGTGTTCATCAATCAGACCGAAGACGGCGAAGGAAAATTGAGCTTGTCCAAACGCAAGGCGGACTTTATCCTCAATATCCAGCGGATCAAGGAGTGCTATGCAAGCGGAGACCCCATCTCCGGCGTCATTCGTCGCCGTGTCAAAGGCGGGATGATCGTCGATCTGATGGGTATCGAGGCATTTTTGCCCGGCTCCCAGATGTCGATCAAACCCATCCCCAACCTCGACCAGTTTATCGGTAAAGAGATGAACTTCAAAGTGGTCGGCATTGAGGAAGAACATCGCAATATCATCCTCTCCCGCAAGCAAGTGATGGAAGCGGAATATGCCGCCAAAAAGCATGAGCTGCTGGAGCGGATCGAGATCGGTGCCGAACTGGACGGTGAAGTCAAGAACATCACCACCTACGGCGCTTTTATCGACCTCGGCGGTATTGACGGTCTGCTCCATCTGACCGATATGTCCTGGGGCAAGATCGAACACCCCTCCGAGATGCTCAATATCGGCGACAAGATCAAGGTCAAAGTCATCGGCTTCGATCCCGAATCCCAAAAGATATCACTCGGCCTCAGGCAATTGGTTCCCCATCCTTGGGAACATATAGAAATCAAGTATCCCGAAGGCACCCGCGTCACCGGTAAGGTCGTCAGCATCAAGTCCTTCGGTGCTTTCATCGAGATCGAGCCCGGCGTTGAGGGCTTGGTTCACATCTCCGAAATGTCCTGGACAAAGAAGATCTCCGATGCCCGCAAGTTTCTCAAGGGCGGCGACACCGTCAATGCCATCGTCCTCGAGATCAACAAGGACAACCGCCGCATTTCCCTCGGGATGAAACAGATGGATCCCAACCCCTGGCTCACTATCGAAGACCGCTATCCTATCGGCTTGGTGCTGAACCGCAAGATCAAGAGCCTGACCAATTTCGGCGCTTTCATCGAAATCGAGGAAGGGATCGACGGACTGATCCATCTCTCCGATATCAGTTGGACAAAGCGTATCTACCATCCCCGCGAGTTCTTCCGCAAGAGCCAGGAGATGGAAGTGGTCGTCCTCTCCATCGATCGTGCCATGCATCGCATCGCCCTGGGCGTCAAGCAATTGACCCCCGATCCCTGGGAGAATCTGGATAAGGTCATACCCGTCAATACCGAAGTCAAAGGCAAGATCAGCAAGCTCATCCCCAAAGGCGTCCTGGTCGATATCCCGATCGAAAACGACGTCGTGGAGGGCTTCGTCCCCATTTCCCACCTCGCCCTGCCCAAGCTGGAACACTCCGAAGACGCCTTCCACATGGAAGAGGAACTCCCCCTCAAAGTGATCGAACTGGACATGGAAAACCGCCGTTTGATCCTTTCCGTCAAAGCCTTCTTCTTCTCCCGCGATCCACGCCTTCAGGAAGAATACATCGCCATCCACGAGCAATTCATGCGCGACCGCATCACCCAGATCCAAAAGAAGAAAGTGGAAAAGGATGCCCGCGAGAAAGCCGCCCGTGAAAAAGCCGAACGCGACGCCAAGGAGAAAGCCGAGCGCGACGCTCGTGAAAAGGCAGAACGCATCGCCCGCGAGCAAGCCGAACAGGAAGCCAAACTGGCAGCGGAGGCGGAGACCACAGCAGAGCTCCAGCCGCTTACGGCAGAGCCCCTGGAGCATCCAACCGAGCCGATCAGCCCCGAAGTGGTGGCTGAGGAAACCGTCCCTGCCGAAGAACCTACCGAAGCAGAGATCATTCCCGTGATGGAGACCGAAGTCCCCGAAGCACCGGTGGAAGCCGAGCCCGAAACTCTGGAACTGCCTGCCGCGGAGCCCATCACTGAGGAAGAGATCAAACCGGTGATCGATGCTGAGGAAGAGACCCCGGCACCCGAAGAACCCGAAGCGATCGAAGAGATCAAACCGGTGATCGATGCTGAGGAAGAGACCCCGGCACCCGAAGAGCCCACCGAACCGGAACCCGAAGGCAAAGAATAATCAGCCGATGACCAGATCATCAAATCATGAAATGACGGCTGTTCGCAGCCGTCATTTCCTTCTTTCCCCGGATCTTATCATCCCGCTGATACTCCTGGCTGCCGCCGTCGTCATCTTCCGCACCATCGACCTGGATATGTCCATCCAGCGTCTCTTTTATCATAGCGGTTCCGGCTGGCATCTGGGAGGGGTACCGTTGCCCCGGTTCATCTATCATTATGGCAATCTTCCCGCTCTGGTACTGGCTCTGAGCGGACTGTTGCTTTTTGCGTTCAGCTACCAGCGGGTCAAGACCCTCAAATGGCGCAAGATCGGTATCTTCCTCCTTTTGAGCATGATTGTCGGACCTGGCTTGATCGTCAATACCATCCTCAAAGATCAGTGGGGCAGACCACGACCCCGCAATGTCATCGAATTCGGCGGAAGTTATGAATATGAACCGCTTTTGACCATGGATCGCGAGAGTGATGGCAAGTCCTTCCCCTGCGGTCACGCCACCATGGGCTTCTATCTCTTTGTCCCCTGGTTCCTTCTCCGCCATAGCAGGAGGATACTTGCCGGGGTTTCACTTGCCCTTGGCATCGGAGCCGGAGCCCTGATCGGCTATATCCGCATGATCCAGGGCGGCCATTTTGCCAGCGATGTGCTCATCGCGGGGATCCTGGTCTATCTTACTGCCTTTGCAATGTTTCGGATCCTGGGTTTGCACCGCAACATCTGGTATTTTCCCCAGCCGGACCAGGCACAGAAACGCCTCAACCCTGTTACCAGGGTCATGCTTATCATTCTGGGCATCGCCCTTATCCTTGCCGTCCTGCTTGCCACTCCCTACAATCGCAACCAGACCTATCAGCTCAATGACCTCGGGGCTGAAGAGATCCTCGAACTGCGGATCGTCGAGGGTGATCTGCATATCGGAATGGCGGACAGCACCTATTTTGAGTCCGAGACCACTGGCTTCGGTTTTCCCGGATCAAAACTGCGCTGGCGTCGTCAACAAAGCGGTGAATACAGTCGCAAGACCATCCTGCACCAGGAGATGAAGGGACTGTTTACCGAGCTGTCCAACCTCTCACGCTTATCCCTGGAACGGTCCCGAGCAGTCGATCTGGTTGTCCTCAGCACCAATGAGAGCATCACCGCCGATCTCTCCGCTGCCGATTCCATCCGCGATGCGGTCTTCATTGCCGGTGATGCCCAGATCAGCATCACCCTTCCCGCCGGATATGACCAAGGCGTCGTCATCGCAGGCGATCCCCGCCTGAACAATCCTCAGCACATCCGGATCGTCGATCTGAACGAAGAACCCCACGCTCCGCCGGTCATTATCAAGATGAGAACCGGCGAATTGACCCTCCGGCGGATTTCTCTGGACAGTTATCCTTTATCTGATAAATTGAACAACAATTAAACCAATGGAGTATGTAAAATGAAAACTGGCTATATTATACTGATCGTCGTGGCGGTGGTCATCATCGGCATCGTCGGTTTCGTCATCAGCCGCTACAACATGATGCAAAAAGGCAGAGTCGCCGTCGAAGGCGCCTGGGCACAAGTCGAAAACGTCTATCAGACCCGTTACGATCTCGTTCCCAATCTCGTTGCCACTGTCAAAGGCGTTGCCAATTTTGAGCAGGAAACCCTCACCCAGGTCGTGGAAGCCCGTGCCAAAATGGGCGGGCAGGTCAACCTCCCTCCCGAGGCATTGAATGACCCCACCGCCTTTGCCAGATTTGAACAAGCCCAACAGGGACTGTCCTCTGCCCTGTCACGCCTGATGGTGGTCGTGGAACGCTATCCCGAACTGCAGGCGACCCAGAACTTCCGCATGCTGCAAGACCAGCTCGAAGGCATCGAAAATCGCATCCGCACTGAACGCATGCGTTACAACGAATCCGCCCGTGACTTCAACCAACGCATCGTCACCTTCCCCAATAATATCTTCGCCGGTATGTTCAATATCAAGTCATTCCAGTTCTTCCAAGCCACCGAAGGCGCTCAGACCGCCCCCGCGGTTAATTTTGACTGACAACGTCGTCGATTTTAACTGATATCGTGGTCGATCATGACTGATACTGAAGCTGGCTTCGATGGATACCGATCTCGGTTAAATATGTTACTTTGGTTGACTATAACTGAGACAGGGATAGATTATAACTGAGACCGTAGTAAATTACGACCGGTCCGCATCAGATTTATTACCATAGACCGTCCTTCCCATAGTGGCAGGGCGGTCTATTTTTTCCCAATCCTCAATCCTCAATTCTCCAATCCTCAATTCTCCAATTCTCAATTCCCCAATCCCCTTCCGTGCTTTCCGGTTTTTCCGCGGTTAACTACATCTCATGTTTCAGTTTTTCCCAGCCCTTCACCTCCGGTAAGAGCCCCGCTTCCACCGCTCTTTTCACCGAACGGCAGGGCAGATCCTGCGCTTTGATCTGCGCTTTGGTGATCGTCGCCAGATCTACCTTCTCCGGATCCGCCTTCTCCATCGCATACATCATCTTGCTATAGAGGTTTGTCCACACCGGATATGCCTTGTCCTTCTGCTGGGGCAGCTTGGCATAGTCCTCGGCATAGCGGCGCAAGTCCTTCAGATACGCTTCGCTCAATTCAATGGAATAGATCTGTCTCTGCTTGCCACCGAAGGTCTTATTCGTGACATCCGGCTTCCGATCGGGCTTCTTGCGACACAAGACCCGGCCCACCCGGCGATTGTAGTAATACACCAGCTCGTCTGCTTTGCCCGTGTAAGGCGCTAAGTTTTTCCATACTGCTTTCATCTTTTCTCCTTGCTTGATGACCTTAGTATAACCTTAGTATAACCTTACAACCGTCCGGTCATACTAAGGTTATACTAAGGTCATCAAGCAAGGAAGACGCCGGTTTTTGTCAAGAAAAAAGTGGAATCAACACTTTTCCCCAATATGGACTAAAATCTTCGTGCCAACTGACAACGAAAATGCAAATTGTGCAATGAAAACTGCAAGCTGCCGGGTTGATAAATACATCAACCACAAGCTGGATAAGGAGTATGAGACCATTCTTCATGTCATCCTGACCAACCAGTGTAATTGCTTTCTCCACATATTCGACATCAAACAGGAGGGCACCCAGATCACCATCACCCTTGCCATCGGGAATAACTTCGATGCCGACCTCGCCAAGTACCAGTTGCTTGCCTTGCCCTCCTAAACAATTCCCTTCGACACATGGAGACATCGCCAGGTGATACCCTTGCTTTTCAGGGTGATAGAATAACGGAATAAGCCTGCAATTTTCATGATACTGTCTTGTAATTATCGGTGATACTTTCATGCAATTTTCAGTGATACAAACTGCCCGATCTGATCACTCGAGATATACCCCTTTTGGGTCGCTTGCAATTTTCGGTGAGTCTTTATAACAAGGAAAGTGGCGTAATGACGTCCAGAGTTTTGAACCGTCTCAATTTGGATGAACAGTGAGAACCTGAAAAACTTCTTGACATAAAACCGAACTTGAATTCCGCTCACCCGAGCTTGTGAATTGTGTCGTTGCTGTTTATCAACCAATTGACAGTCCATGTTTTAGGTGTGTAAAAAAGGAACTGTGGTCATTAGCCGGAGGATACTCCGGCGTTGAGATGGCCCTCCAAGGTATCAGACACAGCGAGGTAGATAGTTGAAGCATTTGCTGTTCAGATTAAACACCGGTTATCCACAGGCAGGTTGTTTGGGTTCCAAGCATAGTTGTATCCATTTCCGTGAGTCGCCCCGACCATTGTCAGATTACAAATGTCAAATTCATCCGGGAAGGGCCATCGTGTCCGGCACTCCAGGAGGGTTATTATGGTAATCACATCGCACATTACTTATGCCCCTCTTGCGGCTACTGCATTCAACTTCCTGACCATCATTCACCCGCCATCCATCAATCTCCGGCTCAGCCAATACCGGAGCTTAAATGTGAAACACTCTGTTCTTCATTATCACAACCTTGAGAAGGAGTATCAATTATGAAGAAAATCAGCTTTCTGTTCGCCCTCTTGGCGATATTAGCGCCCGTCCTGGCTCAGACCTATCTGTTTGAGGACTTTGAGACGGCTTTCGTCGGCAGCCCTGGCGCTCCAAGCGGCTGGACGCAGACCATGAACCGCCCGGTCATTCATACTACTGGAGAGCGGGACTGGCATCGCAACACCTGGACCGGCAGTGCCTGGTCGATCGCTTCGTCCGGCAC
>VGPI01000021.1 GCA_016875595.1 Candidatus Cloacimonadota bacterium | reverse complement strand
AAAACTTGTGGATACCCGATCCTTCCAGCCCCGGAGGGGCGGCACCAAGATCAGGCAGGGTGTGGAGCGGAGCGGAACCCCTGCACAGCAATGTCCCAGCAATGATCAGCCCCGGAGGGGCGGCACCAAGATCAGGCAGGGTGTGGAGCGGAGCGGAACCCCGGCACAGCAATGTCCCAGCAATGATCAGCCCCGGAGGGGCGGCACCAAGCTCAGGCAGGGTGTGGAGCGGAGCGGAACCCCGGCACAGCAATGTCCCGGCAATGATCAGCCCCGGAGGGGCGGCACCAAGATCAGGCAGGGTGTGGAGCGGAGCGGAACCCCTGCACAGCAATGTCCCGGCAATGATCAGCCCCGGAGGGGCGGCACTAACGACCAAATGGAGAATTAAATTGATCCTGAACAGAGAATTAAGAAGAAAGACATGGAGGAAAACATGGGAAAGATAATAGGAATTGACCTGGGAACGACCAATTCCTGCGTCGCCGTCGTCGAAGGCGGCAAACCGGTAGTCATAACCAATGCGGAAGGTAGCCGCACCACACCGTCTGTCGTGGCATTCACCAAAGATGGGCAACGTCTGGTCGGTCAGATCGCCAAACGCCAGGCGATCACCAATCCCCAAAACACGGTCTATTCGATCAAGCGCTTCATGGGGCGTGCCTACAATGAAGTGGGCGAAGAGATCAAGCAGGTGCCATATAAGGTGATTTCCGGTCTCAAGGGACAGGCGGCGGTCTTTGTCCAATCCGAGGACAAAAACTTCACGCCGCAGGAGATCTCCGCCATGGTGCTCACCAAGATGAAAGAGACCGCTGAGGCATATCTGGGCGAGAAAGTGACCGAAGCCGTGATTACGGTGCCGGCTTATTTCAATGATGACCAACGTCAGGCGACCAAAGATGCCGGCAAGATCGCCGGTCTGGAAGTGAAGCGCATCATCAATGAGCCGACCGCCGCCGCTCTGGCTTATGGCATGGAACAAAAGAAGGAAGAGAAAGTGGCGGTCTATGACCTGGGTGGCGGCACCTTTGATATTTCCATCCTCGAGGTTGCCTCTGGTTTTGTGGAGGTCAAATCCACCAATGGGGATACACATCTGGGTGGCGATGACTTTGATAAGCGCGTGATCGACTGGATCCTTGCCGAATTCAAGAAGCAGGAAGGGATCGACCTGTCCAAGGATCCGATGGCAATGCAGCGGCTCAAGGAAGCAGCGGAAAAGGCGAAGATCGAGCTCTCGGGTACGCAGACGACCAACATCAACCTGCCCTTTATCACTGCTGATGCCTCGGGACCCAAACACCTGAACCTGGATCTGAACCGTTCCGAATTCAACCGCCTTACCGCTGATCTGGTGGAGCGCACGCTTGGTCCTTGCCGGCAGGCATTGAAAGATGCCAAACTGGAGACCTCCGAGATCGACGAGATACTCCTGGTCGGTGGCAGCACCCGCATCCCCGCTGTTCTGGAAGCGGTGGAAAGGTTCTTTGGTAAAAAAGCCAATCACACGCTTAATCCTGACGAAGTGGTCGCAGTCGGTGCGTCGATCCAAGGTGCGATCCTGGGCGGGGACGAAAAGCTCAATGACGTCCTCCTGCTGGATGTGACACCTTTGTCTCTGGGGATCGAGACGCTGGGCGGGGTCATGACCACGCTCATCCCACGCAATACCACCGTTCCGACCACCAAGAGCCAGGTTTTTTCCACGGCAGCGGATAACCAGACCGCCGTCACCATCCTCGTCCTGCAAGGCGAGCGCCCGATGGCTACGGACAACAAATCCCTGGGACGCTTTGACCTGGTCGGCATTCCGGCTGCTCCGCGCGGCATTCCTCAGATCGAGGTGACCTTCAATATCGATGCCAATGGCATTCTGCACGTTGCCGCCAAGGACAAGGGCACCGGCAAAGAACAATCGATCATGATCGATCGTGCCGGTTCCATGAGCCAGGAAGACATCGAACGGATGATCAAAGATGCCGAGATGCACGCCGATGAGGATAAGCAGCGTCAGGAATTCATCACTGCCCGCAACGAACTGGATACGATGATCTTCTCTACCGAAAAGAGCATGAAGGACTATGGCGACAAGCTCTCCGATAGCGAAAAGAGCGACCTGGAAACCGCCCTCAAAACCGCCCGCGAGGCCTATGAAAAAGCCACCGCGAAGAGCGAACTGGATACCGCCCGAGAAGAACTGCAAAAGAAAGCGCACAAGCTGGCAGAGATGATCTATGCCGATCTACAGAAACAGCAAGGCGGAGACGCCGGAGCCGGTGGATTCGATCCTAATGCCGCCGGGTTCAATCCGGAGGACTTTGCCCAGAAGCAACAACAATCCGGCAAGGACAAAGATCAAGGTCCGATCGACGCCGAGTATGAAGTGGTTGATGATAAATAAAGCGGATTTGGGCGTTCTGTGTATCTGGCTTAGAGGATAGGTGACATGGCAAAACGTGATTATTACGAAGTACTTGACGTGGATAAGGCAGCGGATGAAAGCGCGATCAAGAAGGCCTACCGCAAGCTGGCAATGCAGTATCACCCGGATAAGAATCCGGATAATAAAACGGCGGAGGACAAGTTCAAAGAGGCCTCTGAGGCGTATGAGGTATTGAGCGATCCGCAGAAACGGCAGATCTACGATCAATACGGACATGCCGGCATTGAGAACCAGTTTGGCAGTGGTGGCTTCTCCTGGGAGAACTTTACTCATTTTGAGGATATCAACGATATCTTCGGCGGCTTTGGCGGCATCTTTGAATCCCTCTTTGGCGGTGGCGGAGGCAGGCGGAGTGGACGTTCCTCCAACCGCGGTGAAGACCTGCAGATCGAACTTTCGCTCACCTTGCAGGAGATCGCCAACGGCGTGGAAAAGACTATCAAGATCAATGTCAAGGATGCTTGCGACAAGTGCAACGGCAGTGGCTCCGAGGATGGCAAGTCCGAGACCTGCACCCAATGCCGGGGCAGCGGACAGATCCGTCAGATCCGGCAATCGCTGTTCGGGCAAATGCAACAGATCTCGGAATGCCCTTCCTGCCGTGGTGAAGGCAGGATCATCAAGAACCGCTGCTCCAAGTGCTACGGTGAGGGACGGATACCCAAATTCAAGGAGATCAACGTCAAGGTCCCGGCAGGCGTGGAAGATGGTCAATACATCCGGATGCGGGGAGTAGGCAATTCCGGTCCCCGGGGCGGAAGCCACGGCGATATCCTTGTCCTCATCCACGAGAAGCAGGACGACAAGTTCATCCGCAGTGGCGTCAATCTCCTGATCGAGTATCCTGTCAGTTTTGCCCAGGCGGCTCTGGGCGACGAGATCATCGTGCCCACCCTCTCTTCACCGATCAAGCTCAAGGTGCCTGTAGGAACGCAAAGTGGCAAGGAACTCCGTGCCAAGGGACAGGGGATGCCGGCGTTGCATTCAGTGGCAAAGGGCGATCTGATCGTGAGGATCATCGTAGTGACCCCCAATCGCCTGACCAAGGAAGAGCAGGAGCTCTTTGCCAAGCTCAAGGAATTTGACAAGCGCCACAAACTCGAGCCCGGCAGAAGTTTCTTTTCCCGGCTCCGGGACTTCTTTGGCTGAACTGATGCCTTCCTTTTATGTGCCTCGCCTGACTTTGAATACGGAACAGATCCGTATCGAAGGCGAGGAGTTCCATCACCTGAGCCGGGTGGCAAGGCATCGCGTGGGAGATGAGGTTATCCTCAATTCCGGACAGGGCTTGACCGCCCAAGCCCGAATCAGGGAGATGGATAGCGGATCAGCCCTGCTGCAGATCCACACCTGCCAAAGCAAACCTCCTATCGCTCCCCGGCTGGCAATGGCTTTTTCCCTGCTCCAGAACAAGCACGACGAATGGATCGTCGAGAAAGCTACCGAGCTTGGCTGCATTTCATTTTATCCTTTTACCAGCCGCAGGACGGTACGCCAGGCATCGGCGAATGCCCGGATCAGGTTTGAGAAGACGGCGCTGGCAGCCATCAAGCAATGCGACAATCCCTACCTGCCCAAGATAAATGAGATATATCCGATAGAACAAGCGATTGCTATCCTCCGCTCGGATGGTTTCGATCCCGTGATCCTGTCGGAACGGTGTCCGGAACATTGGTTAGACGACGAACTACTTGATTTGCGGGGAGATATTGGTTTTGTAGTCGGTCCGGAAGGCGGGTTCAGCGAGGAGGAATTTACTGCGTTTGAGCGGCTTCAGATCGCTTCGGTGAGAGTAAGCCCCTTGGTTCTCAGAGCAGAGACCGCTGCCCTATCAGCCGCTGCCCAATTCAATCTCCTGCACCGGATCAGATGAACAATCGCAGTACCAGCGGTACGCAGTAATTTACCCAGAGCGTGATCAAGCCCGCCGAAAAGATATTCATAACAAATCCCGCCGCCAGCATGTGCCGCAGGGATATCCTGGACGAGCTTCCATAGCCCAGTCCGTTGGAAGGCGTCGCCAGCGGAGACATGAAGGCACAGGTGGAGCAGAGGGTGATCACCAGCAGCATCTGCCAAGATATCTCCGGGTACATTTTACTGAGCGGAAGCAAAACCAAGAACATACTGATCTGGATCACCGAATTGCTGACGATCTCCGTCACGAAGGTTACAATCAACGCTACGATCAAGTAGAGCAGCAATATCGAATAATCCGCCTTCAGCCACTCCACCGTCCAATGCGAGACCAGAGTGGGAAACCTGAGTGCCACCAGAATAGCCGTTACTCCCAAACCCAGCAGAATCCAGAGCAATCCCTTCTTTGGCAGATCGTGGAAGATATCTTCCTTGTTCAGGAGCTTGACCTTGTCCTTATGATGCCCTGAGCGATAGTGTTTGAAAAAGATAAAATAGAGAAAGACAAATGACCATATAGAAGTGATCAGATAGACCTCACCGCGGAGGTTTTTGAGTAAGCTCATTGCCAGTGACAGTACCGCTGAACTGATCACAAACACGATCGACAGAATTATGCCGATCTTCTGCAAGCGTAGCGAGACCTCGAAGGTGGTGAGATTCTCCCTGATCCGGTCAACCGATAAATGTTGATTGGGTTTGAACACCAGAACGAGAATCAGCCAGCCCAGACCGCAGAGCAAGATCACCAGAGGCATTCCCCATGCCATCCAGGAAAGAAACGTGAAAGCGTGTCGGATCTCAAACTTATTCAGCTCAAACATACCGATGAGGATACCGTTGGTCGTGGTACCAGTCAACATGCCAGTGCCACCGATATTAGCCCCCCAGACCACGGCTAACAGGATGAGGGTAGAGAACTTCCGGTGTTCCTTGTCTGGCGCTTTGTAGTCATTCTGGATCAGGATCACCAATGGGAGCAGGGTTAAAAGTGTGATCACATTGGCGATGATCATAGACAACAGACCGGTGCCGATGGTGAGCAGCCAGACCAGCCGGCTCAACGAGATATGCTTCTTCTCAAACAGCCACCAGACCAGCCGTTCGGGCAGTTTCTGCGTAACAAAGACCCTCGAGATCAGATAGGAGATCAGGAAGAAGTGGAGCAGTTGCAGTTTATCGAGGACATCATCCATGGCTTTACCTGTCCATGACCAGCACGGTCAGTTCATCAGGATCGATCAGCGGTTCGGCATCAACCCGGAGACAACACAGCCCCGGCAGCCGGTTGTCAAATCTGCGCAGCTTCATCCAATCCTTCTCGGTGGTCAACAGATACCGGAGACCTTTTCTCCGGCAATACTCCGCCAGCATCGAAATAATCCGCGTATCGCGATATGCATAATGATCAGGAAAGCGGAAATGCCGTTCAAATCCGATCCCCAGGGCTGTCACGCTCCGTTCAAATCCTTCCGGATTGCCGATCGCCGAGACCAGTACCACGGGTGCGTTGCTCAAATCACGGGTCTCAACCGATTGACCGGAGGCATCAATGATATCCTTTGCCACCATGGGACAGGTGATGATCTGGGGGGTGAACCGCTCCAATTGCTTGCTGAGGTCGTCCACTTTTTCCGGTGGTTCCCCGGCAGGACAGGTGATAACGGCGATGTGACTGTCATTGAGAACACCGAGCGGCTCGCGCAGGAATCCGGCGGGGAGGACAAAGCCATTACCGATCCCCGTGACGGCACTGAACAGGACAAAATCCCGATCGTGCCCGACCTGGACATGCTGGAAAGAATCGTCCAGGATCACCGCCTGCAGATCAGGGAAACGCTTCCGTAACAGATTGATGGCGCTTCTGCGTCCCTTGCCGCAAACCACCGGTATCCCCGGCAGCCGTTCCGCGATCAATTGCGCTTCGTCACCGGCGGTCAATGCCTCAGGATACACGCCATCCCTTCCCGAGATCAGGTGGGGGTTATTTTCGAAAGCGCCTTTATAGCCCCGATGTGAGACCGCCACGGCGTATCCCTTATCCCTCAGCAAGTTCGCCAGCATAATGGTAAATGGTGTCTTTCCGCTGCCACCGCTGACCAGATTGCCGACACAGATAATGCGCACCCGAGCTGCACCATCCATAGGATGTTGGATGAAAGCGCTCCTACGACCCCAGTTGGCGTATTTCTTCCGGCGCCGGAGCACAGCCCACTGCCAGACAAGCGACAGCGGATAGAGCAGATGACTGAGCCAGGAGCGATGGAGCAGATGCCGCCGGATCAGATCCTGTCTCATCCTTGCCATACCATCTCCGGTCTATTCACCGGTCAGGCGGCGGTCGATCAGTTCGATTAGTCTTTCGGTCTCGAAGGGTTTGTAGAGAATATCCCGCAACCCATCCTGGCGTGAGCGGACGAGGACGTGGTTCGGATCATAGCCAAAGCCGGTCATCATGATCACCGGTATAGCATCATTATGATCCTTGACCCGCCAGAACAGTTCGTAACCATCCATATCGGGCATGGCAATATCGGTAACGACGATGTCCACTTTGCCCCGGAGTATTTCCTGCATCGCTTCCATTCCGGAGGAGTATGAGATCACTTTCCAGTCCGGACGCAGATGCATGATCTCGATCCGCAGATTCTCCGCAAAGCTTTCCTCATCATCCACGATACAAATTATCTTTACCATCTTGGTTCATTGTCTCCTGTAATCAGTTGATAGATCTGGATATATTTTTGCCGGGTTTTTTCCACCACCTCGGGTGGCAATTCCGGCGCTGGCGGCTGTTTGTTCCAGCCGGTTTTGGTCAGATAGTCCCGGATATATTGCTTGTCAAAACTCAGTGGCGTCTTGCCGATCTCGTAATCCGGCAGTGCCCAATAGCGGGAGGAATCAGGGGTAAAGGCTTCATCGATGAGCAAGATGCGATCGCCGGTGACGCCAAATTCAAACTTGGTATCCGCCAGGATTACCTCATGTCTGAGCATGATCTCGTGATTGTGCTGGAATAGTTCCAGCGCTTTATCCCTGATGTGGACGGCAAGCCTCTCGTCCATCCGTTGCAGCAATTCACGATAGCTGATATTCTCGTCGTGACCGGTTTCTGCTTTGGTGGAAGGCGTGAACAGGGGCTGCTGGAACTTCTGGCTTTCCTGCATTTCCTCCGGCATCAGCATCCCGCTGACGGTACCGGTTTTCTTATATTCCGCCCAGGCGGAACCGGTGATGTAGCCACGGACAATGAATTCAAACGGGATCACCCGCGTCTTCCGGACGAGCATGCTCCGATCCTTCAGATAATCCGCATAAGGCTGAAACTGCTCCGGATAATCCGCCACCTGATCGCTGATGAAGTGGTTGTCCACGATTTGGGTTGTAGTTTGGAAAAAGTGCACCGAGATCTGATTCAGGATCTTGCCCTTGTCCGGGATCAGATTGGGAAAGACCACGTCGAATGCTGATATCCGGTCACTGGTTACGATCAGTAAATGCTCGCCCAAGTCATAGATATCACGTACTTTGCCTTGCCAACTGGCATGCACATCCGGGAGAGAGGATAATGTTTCATGCATCTAACCACACCTCATTTATTCCTAAATTCATACAATATCCGGCTTTCATCCACCGTTTCCTTGAGCAGAGCCAACAGCTCATTAGGGCGAAATTCCGGATTCAGGACAGCAAACCGGTATTCTCTGCCGTCCACCTTCGCCCAGGAGAGCTGTCCGCTATCCACGCCGAAGGTCTCGGTCTCGAAATTCAGCTCTTTCGCCTGATGCAGGAAGCTCAGCCAATCGTAGTATTCGCCCACGATATTGAGGTCATAGTCGATCATCTCGCATTTGCTGAATTCCAGTTCATCAAAGCTCCGCTTCCGTTCCTGGTGCAAGAGCTTCATCAAAGCATCCTGGGGATAAACATAGACCGCTTTGATCAATTGCTCGAGTTTGTCCAGCGTGTATTCCGGCTGGGGTTGTTCTTTGCCTTCGTCATCCAGGTTCAGACACCAACCCCGGCACACATTTCCATCACGTCTGCCACAGGGATATTGACCGGTCTCGCAACACGGCAGCAATAACCAGCGGGAAAAGGCATCGATCATATCCATCAGGTAAAAACGGCTGCGGAAAGGACCGATATAGACCCAATCTTCCATCGTGTAATCCTGAACCCCGACAAAGGGAAAACGCCGGGCATCCAGCGCCAGATAGACGTAATCCCGATACGGTTGTAACCGGTTATTATAAAATGGTTGCTCACCCAGCAGCATCACCTTTTCCGCGATCAGCGCGCTCACTGCATTGAAATGCACCTCAAAGCCCACGCTGTCCGCCTCGTGGATCAGTTCTCTCACCGGCGAGGCGGAATCATCAATATCCAGCATCCGCTTCAGTTTGCGGCGCAGATCACTCGACTTGACAAGATAGAGCAGTTCCTCACCCTTCCAGAATCCGAGCAAACCCCACCGCTCAGGAAATTTCCTGATCACTTCATTATCACTGCTGCGTAAACTGATCCTGTCCATACCGTGCCCAACTTCCCCAAATGCCCTTACTTGTCAAATAAATTATGCCTTGGCATCCGCCGGCTCAAGCCCAGCCTTCCTTATGCCGGATTGAGAAACCGAGATCGCCGGGATAGAGGAATAACCGCGGATCGAGATTAATCCATCCTGCACAAAAGGAATGGAGAAACATCAGTCATTCAGCGCAATTTTCCGCCGCTATGATATCATGTAAGAACCAAGCATCTGATGGGTCAAATTCAGCCTGCCCCTCTTTATCAAGTCATTATCCCCCCTTAATCAAGCGTTAATAGTTAACGCTTGATTAAGGGGGGATAATGACTTGATAAAGAGGGGCAAGGGTAACTGACAAAAACCCTTGACAAATTTACTGAGTCAAGCAGAGTGAACACGCGCTTGCATGAACAGAGTGTGCTTGTGAAGACCATAAGTCCATGTAGATTGACAAGTAAGCGCTTGTTGGTTTATAACCCAGCCTTGATGGCTTGGTTCAGGAATAAAACTAAGATAATCTGGAAACAGACCGTCTGAAAGGAGTATTAAGATGCGCAAGATCATTATCGTATTGTTTCTTGTTGGGGTTGCCCTGTTAAATGCCAACCTGGTAAGGAATCAACCGACCGAGATTAATCAGCCGGATGGAACCAAGCTGTCGTTGTTTATCACGGGAGACGAATTTTACCGGAGAGTTCATGACGCAAATGGTTATACAGTTGTTTTGGACCCGGATACGGGCTATGCGGTATATGCCGTCCCCGACGGAGATGGGATAAGACCTTCCAAAATCCGGGTAGGATCGTCAGATCCGGCTGATCTGGGCATTAGACCAGGTTTGATGCGGGATCGGAATATAACCAGGAGCATAATCCAAAACCATAGATTGGCAAGTGGCACACCCGATGATCGCGCTCCCAGCACCGGCACGGTAAACAACATCTTCGTATTCTGCCGCTTTAACGATCAGAGTGAGTATACCACGGCGCTTTCCTTTTATGACAATATGTGCAACTCTACCACCGCTGCATCCATGCGGGGTTATTTCCTGGAAGAGAGCAATAGCCAACTCACCATCAACACCACCTTCTATCCAGCCGCGGTGGGTGGGATAGTACGCAGCTACCAGGATAGTCATGACCGGGATTACTTTTTACCCTATCACGCCACCGACAATCCGGATGGATACCCCCCCGGACCTCCCGGCGATCCTGACTATTATGGGTATCAACGCCTGCAGACCATGCTGAGAGCGGCCATTGTCAGCATCAGCGGTTCTGTTCCTGAGGGGCTGAACATCGATGGTGACGGAGATGGCAAGGTGGATAATGTCTCTTTTGTATGTCAGGGATCTACCGGCTCCTGGGGCGATCCTTTGTGGCCTCACTGGTGGACTCTCCACATGCCCAGCGCTGTTTACATTCGAGGCAAACGGGTCTGGGATTATAACATGCAGCTTTCCAATGGTATCTACCGGGGTGTGATCTGCCATGAAATGTCTCACTCTATGGGATTTCCTGACCTGTATCATTATGATGATGATTATGACCACCTCAATCCGGTGGGATCGTGGGACCTGATGGAATCCGATCAGAACATTCCCCAACATCATCTTACTCACATGAAACGCAAGTATGGCGGTTGGTTTGCAACGGTTCCGACCATTACCCCCTCGGTTACACCCGTGGAATACACCCTCACCGCCATCGACCAATCGCCGTTCTCGTGTTACAAGATTAATTCCACCCTTCCCAACGAGTATTATATGATCGAGTACCGGCGCAAAACTGGTACCTATGAGAACAGCTTACCCGGTTCGGGCTTGATTATCTATCGCATTATTTCCAGCTTCGACGGTGATGACCTGGATGGTAACGCTTGGGGTCCTCCAGATGAAGTATATATTTACCGGCCCAACGGAACGATAACTGTAAATGGCAGCATTGGAAGCGCACATTATTCTTCAACTGCAGGCAGGACTGCCATCCATAACTTCACCAATCCCAAACCCTGGCTTTACTCCGATACTCATACATCTATTGATGGCAATCTCGTGATAACGGACATCGGCGCTTCGGGAGGCACCACCATCACCTTCAAAGTGCGGCTCGATCCCCCCAATGTCTGGACTGGTGCCACCAGCACCGCCTGGACAACCGGTTCCAACTGGAGCCGGAATTCGGTGCCCACCAGTACCCAGGATGTGGAGATACCAGGCAGCCTGGCACGCTACCCGGTGGTGAGCACCACTACACCGGAGTGTAAAAACCTGCTGATCAAGGCGGGCGCATCCGTGACCATTGGCAACGGAACCCTGAACGTGATGCAGGATGTGGATTGCTATGGCACGATCACCATCAATAATGATGCCGGAAACCTGTATGTAGGCGATGACATTGTATTCCAATCCGGCTCCACGGCGACTTTTTCGGCGGCGGGTGAATACTGGATCGGTGGCGACCTGGATTTGAACAGCGGATGCAATGTAAACCTGACCCAAGGATATATCGACTTCTCGGGTACTTCGCCATCCTACATCAGATGCTACCAGGCTTCAGCTCTAAACCATCTTCGTTCCCATAAAACCTCCAGCTTTCTAAGTATCAGCAATTTGTCCAATTCCACCCTCACCTTAAACGGCAACTACTGGATCTACGATGGCAGCACCAGCTACTGCTCCTATGGCGGTAACGTGATTATGAAGGGCAGCATGCTGTGTTACTCCGGAGGTATGGTTAGTTTTAACTCCGGCACTCTGCGTTTTGAGGGAACCGCTTCCAGCAGTATCTATTTCGAAGATTCCGGTTCCTATCTGAACAATCTGTCCATCAACAAAGCCGGAAACACCGTCTTCCTGTCTTCAAACGCGGAAGTACGTGGTAACGTAACGATTGGAACAGGGGTGCTGAATCCGGGAGCTTATACTCTTACCGTTGCCGGAAACTGGACAAACTCGGTAGGTACTTCCGGCTTCGCGGAAGCTACAAGTACCGTTATCTTTACCGGTACAGGCTCGCAAAACCTGGGTTCGGAGACTTTTTACAAGCTGGAACTGAATAAGACCGGCGGGATGCTCACCATCCCCACCGGAGCAACCGTAGCCTGCAGTATATATGATTGGACGGCTGGTTCATACACTGTAAGCGGAGGTACATTCACAGTGGCTGACCTTGCCGATCCGGGAATCTTTGGCACAATAGTCCTCTCCAGTGGAACCATCAATTACACTCAGGACACCGGGCAGTACATAGATCTGCGCGCTAATCTCAATATCAGTAACGGCACCTTTAATGTCTATGGTGGTCACAGCAATTGCTATTTCTCTTATGTTGACAGCGCCACACTTACCATGAGCGGAGGTGTGCTGGACATCAAAGATGTGGGAATCTATCTCCATCCGTCTTATGTCTTCAATGACAATATCACCGGTGGTACGATAAAAACCAGCAGAAGCTTCCTGAACAACCGGGCGGATTTTAACCCCAGTGGTGGAACAGTAACCTTGTATGGCAGCGCTGATGCCTCACTGATTAATACTGCGGGCAGCAACTTGTTTCATTTGACCATCGACAAGTCCTCCACCCGGGACATCTCTCAGCTTTCATCCGCTGAGTATGCTTATGACCGGGAAGGCAACAGAAATCTCGTCACCCGCGTGAACCAAGTCTCTTGCAGCGGTCCTTTGGACGTCAATGGAAACTTCACCATTCAAGCCGGAACCTTCATCGCTCCTCCTGAAATGTGGGTAGCGGGCAACTGGGTCAACAACGTCGGCCCGACGGGCTTCACCGAAGGAATAGGGACTGTAACCTTCGATAGCTCCGGACATCAGTACTGCAATCAAACCGAAACATTCAACACTCTCAACATCAATAAGAGTGGGGGTGCAGTGCGGGTAAACAACTCTGCTGCAACGGTTACCTGCAACACATACACCTGGGTGGCTGGGGCTGTGGACGTGCTGTTGGGCACCTTTACCGCCTACGACCTGTCCCAGAATGGGATCTATGGCAACTTCTACGTAAATCCTGGTGCAACCATAAACCTCCATCAGGGCAGTGATCAGTGGATAGACCTCAATGGCCAGTTCTATCTCACCGGAGGTGGAACTATAAACGTATATGGCGGATCTTTAGATTGCTATTTTGCCTTTGACGCCCCCGGAGGGATCACCATGTCCGGCGGGAACATCTGGTTCAGGGATAGAGGATTATACTTTACAAACAGACCTCACTTGCTGACTCTCAATATCTCGGGTGGTTTCATCAGGGCAAAGGGGTCTTTCACAGACCTGCGGGGAGGGGTTGTCTTCCCCGCCGGAACGGTGGAACTCTTCGGTCCTGGGGCTCATGTTATCACTATGGGTGCCGGGTCCGCATTCAACAACCTCACCACGAACAAAACGTCAACCCGTGATGATATTAACCCAAACCCTGCCAAAACCGGAAGGGGAGTGGAAGTGATTGAATCCCATGGGCGAATCCAGACTGACGACTATCGAGACGACTCGATCACCGCAAACACAGACATAGTGATAAATGGTACTTTAACGATCAGCGCCGGGATCTTTAACGTGAACAGCGCATCCATCTATGTCGTGAATGACCTGGCCATCTGGGGTACCCTGAGAATGATCACATCAGGATCTTGGGTGGATGTGGATGATGATGTGATCTGGCAGAGTACGAGCACCTCGCACGTTAGCCACGGAAATATCAATTGTGCAGGTAATTGGACATTTGCCATGGGATCCATCGTGGATTTGACCGGCAGTGTCACCTTGCTTAACAATCCCTATGGTGGCAGCCTGACCAATAACTCCACAAATGCCGGCTTTGGCAATCTGATTATTGGTGGCACTGAAGAAGAACCGGAATTCACCTTTTACTATGCTTCGCCATCCAGTTACTTAGCGGTTCTGAACAATCTCACAATCCTTGACGGAAACACCCTCAACCTCAACGGGGGCAATACCTCGGTCTACGGCTATACTATGATCTATCCCGCCGCCGCGATTGTTAACGGTGCCGGAACTTTTACCATCTACAACTATCTGGACCTCCGGGGCAATCTGAGCACTGGAAGCGGAACGGTGGATGTGAATGGCACCTTTATCAATAATTCTTCTGCCTATCTCAGCATTGACGGGGGTACCTTCCGCAACGACGCTCCTTGGCAGGAACCAAATGTGGTGTCTTTGGAGTGTGGGCTCTATATCAACAACGGTACCCTGCAGATCACCAATAAGTCACTCAGCATCCAGGCTCATGCCTCCAGAATCTATAACAATCCTTCGATCGTGGTGGGGATGGGCTTCATCGTCACTGCGGACAATACGTTCCGCCCTGCCACAGGAGTTCTCACCATGATCGGAACCGGCAATCCTGTACTACAGGTGAGCGGCAACAACTGGATTCCCAGCCTCAGCATCCAGAAGTCCGCGCTGGCTAACACCGTATATCTGCAAAACAACACAATCATCAAAGGTGATGTGCAGTTGCTTTCCGGAAAGCTAAACACGAGTAACTACAGCCTAAGTGTGAGCGGTAATTGGACCAACACGGCTGGAGTTTCTGATTTTACGGCGGGATCCGGTACCGTGACATTCAATAAAACCGGAGGCGATCAGACCGTCACAGGCCCCATCAATTTCTATCATGTGACCGACGCTCACACCGGTAACGCTCTTACATTCAACGGACCTACGGGTATCAGTGGAAACATGGTCTGCTCCAACATCGTCTATTTCCAGAATGTCGCCACCATCGGAACCCTGAACAACAGCGCGACGGCAGCAATCACAGCTTTCAACAGTGCACATACCTCCAACGTTGCCAATTACCTCGGAGGAGGATCCCTCAGGGCTTTGTCAGGTAGCCACGTGATCATCGCCGATCTCTTTCACAACGGGCTTGTCGGTTCTTTTACCGCGAATTCCGCCCATCTGGAAATTCACCAGGACAACGGTAGCTGGATCGACCTCAACGGCCCGGTCACCATTCAAAATAACGGCATCATGGACATCTACGGCGGTAGTTCGAGCTGCTATATCGCCTATGCTGGAAACGTCTCCTTCATCATGAGCAGCGGTTCTTTTAATGTAAAAAACCAGGGTATTGTCGTCCATTCGGGATCATACACCTGCACATTCAACATCACTGGAGGTACCATTTCCACCAGCCGCAGCTTCACAGATAATAGGGGGAACTTCAATCCTACCGCTGGAACGGTTCTCTTTGAGGGCTCGGCAGATAGCAGCGTTTCCCTCACATCGCCATCTGCGTTTAGGAATGTTGTCATCAACAAAGTAGCTGCCAGAGAAAGCGTTGAACCGATGTTTGAAACCGGACATAATGGTGAAATCATCCTCATCACCCGAGCCGCTAACCTCTCTTTTGGACCCGTCACCATCAATGGAAATCTGGATATTCTGGCCGCCAACCATGTGTATCTAAATGGTACTTTGAATTGCCTCAACGCTGGATTCATCACCGTGGACATGGCTACCCTCAACCTTAATGGAAATCAGCTCAACAGCACCGGAAACATCACCGTCTATGGCACCCTGAACCTGAGCGCCGGGTCAGTCCTCAAAGTGGCTAACAACAAGAGCTTAACCATTTACAACGGTGGACGCATCCACATGATTGGCACTTCAGGCAATCCAGCCACCGTCACCCGTAACGGGAATGGCAATTATGTGTTCGATGTGGAAGTCGGAGGTACTATCGCGGCTGCCTATGCCGTCTTTGAATACATTAGCATTAATGGTGTAAACGTAAAAAGCGGGGCTATCGTCGATATCAATTATCCCTTTGACAATTGCGTGTTCCGCAACGGTCCCTCTGCCAGCAGATTACTCACCATCAACAACTCCCAGACCCTCACCATCAATTATGCCAGTTTCCCCGTCCTGGGCATTGTTGGTTCATACAACGTGTCCAAGACCCAAAATGAGGGAAGGGTTACCTTCACCAATTACAGCGGTGACTTCAGTGGCGCTACCTACGAACAGGATACCCACAACCGGATCGACTGGGCACCATTCGGGGTGCCCCCAATCACCGACCTCCAGATTGAGCGTCAGGCACCTAACAACATCCGCATCTGGTGGACTTATGCACATCCCTTCACCCAATTCATTATCTATGCCGCAGACTCTCCTGATGGTTCGTTCATTCAGGTGGGATCCACTACAAACATGTATTGGGCTGGTCCCTCTGCTGACACCATAAAATTCTATCAGGTAAGAGTATCATATCCCTGAGTATTGATGAAATTAACCGACCACTCTCAAGCGGGATGACAGTCGGGTCTTCCCGCTTGAGAGCCGGAAGAGAAAGGTGAATACCGCCCTTTAAATATCAAGCGTTAGCATTAAAACTACAAGTGTCCCTGTCTGCCAGCTTTCTTGTTGGTCTGATGCACAGGGTGTTTTCCGTTTGAGACCGTTGCACATGATCCCATCGC
>VGPI01000020.1 GCA_016875595.1 Candidatus Cloacimonadota bacterium | reverse complement strand
TAGTCCCCCATAGAAATTGCAACTCGCTGCAGGATAATCATATAACTATCCTAAATGGTAAAGTTGGGTTAACTGATGGTTGGAATATGTATTACAGAATAACTGGCTACCCGCCCGCGCTGGTATGACGGTGCGGATCTCCACTTACAATTGCCTTTTTCAGAGCTTGGAATCCAACCCTTATTTATTCAATGGTCTCCTCTTCTGTCTGGTTTTGCCTGCCTGCCCCCCTTAATCAAGTCATTATCCCCCCTTAATCAAGCGTTAACTGTTAACGCTTGATTAAGGGGGGATAATGACTTGATTATGGTATTCGGTCAGAAGAGTGGGCGGAGATACCAGTCGAAAAAGGTGCGGACTCCGGCTTCAAATGCGGTTTTGGGCTGGTAAGCGAGCAGCGCTCGGGCTTTGTGGATATCGGCACAGGTCTTGAGGGCGTCTCCCGCCTGCAGGGGTTGGCGATCGATGATCGCAGGACAGCCAGTGACGGCTTCTATGGTTTTCAGCATTTGGGTCAGGGTGATGGTGTCGGAATTGCCGAGGTTGATGATCTCATAGCAATGGTGATTGTCAAGATAATCAGCGGCGGCGGTTACACCCTCGATGATGTCGTCGATATAGGAATAATCCCGGCTGGTGGAGCCATCGCCAAAGAAGGGAATGGGCAGACCGTTCATGATCCGGTGGACAAAGCTGTGCACGGCAAGGTCGGGACGCTGGCGGGGACCATAGACCGTGAAGAACCTGAGACAGATGACCGACATCCGGTTCAAATGGTGGTAATGATGACAGATCAATTCCCCGGCTTTTTTGGTGGCAGCATAGGGCGAGATCGGGTGATCGACATGGTCGGTTTCGGAGAACACTATCTTGTCATTATTGCCGTAAACCGAGGAGGATGAAGCGAAAAGGAAACGCCGGACACGGCTGCGGACGCATTGTTGGAGGAGCTTGACCGTACCGGTCACATTGACGTCATAATACTCCTCAGGGTCTTCAATCGAGGGGCGTACACCAGCCATCGCCGCCAAGTGGATCACGAGATCGAAATCATTGGCAGCGAAGCATTGATCAAGGGCGGATGAATCACGGATATCAGCTTCCCACAACTGAAAGAGGGGATGAGTAAGCAGGGTGGAGATATTGTTCCGCTTGATCTGCGGATTGTAAAAGGGATTGAAATTGTCCAGTCCGACCACGGTATGACCGCTGCCGACGAGGCGGTCGCAGAGGTGCGAGCCGATAAATCCGGCTGCTCCGGTCACCAGGATCATGGGTTTTGGATTCAGGAGGTCTCCCGGGTTATCCTGGCGCCGATCGCGTTGAGTTTGGTCTCGATCCGGTCGTAGCCGCGGTCGATGTGATAGATCCGGGAAACGGTGGTTCTGCCTTCGGCGGCGATGCCGGCAAGCACCAGCGCTGCGCTGGCACGGAGATCAGTCGCCATCACCTCGGCACCGCTGAGGGCAGGCACACCTTTGACGATGGCGATATTGCGGTCGAGCTGGATATTTGCCTGGAGGCGGTTGAGTTCCGCCACATGCATGAACCGGTCGGGAAAGATGGTGTCTTCGATGAAGGCAGTGCCGTCGGAGAGTGACATGAGTGCGATGAACTGTGCCTGGAGATCGGTGGGGAATCCTGGATAGGGGAGGGTGGTGATATCCACCGGCTTTATGGTCTGGGGTGCCTGGATGGAAATGCTGTCGGTACCGATATCAAATTCACAGCCGGCTTGGCGCAGTTTCTCGATCAGGACTTGCAGGTGTTGAGGAGCGCAGTTCCGGACGGTCACCGGATTTCGGCTCATGGCACCGGCGATGAGGAAGGTACCGGCTTCGATCCGGTCCGGGATCATGGTCATTTCTACCGGGAAGAGGTGTTCAACGCCGGTGATGCTGATAGTGGTGGAGCCCTTTCCGGAGATGCGAGCGCCCATTTTGTTCAGAAAGTCGATGGTGGAATCCACCTCCGGCTCCATGGCGGCATTGTGCAGCGTGGTGGTGCCTTCAGCATAGACGGCTGCCATCATAGTATTGATCGTGGCGCCGACGCTTGATTTTTCAAAGTAGATGTCGCTGCCCTTGAGCTTTGCGGCGGTGGCGTGGATGTAGCCATGTTCGAGATTGATCTCAGCGCCCAGTTCCCCCATTGCCTTGAGGTGCAGGTCGACCGGTCTGGTGCCGATGGCGCAACCGCCGGGAAAGGAGACGCGCGCTTCTCCCAACCGGGCTAAGAGCGGTCCGAGCACATAGATCGAGGCACGCATCTTGCTGACCAGTTCATAAGGCGCTTCGCTGAAACAGATATCCTTGGCATCAATGGTCATGGTGCCGGCGAAGTGCTCGACCCGCGCTCCGATAATGCGGAGCAGATGAGCCATGGTCTTGAGATCGATCAGATCCGGGACATTGCGCAAGATCGATTTGCCCGGGGATAACAGGCATGCTGCCATGACGGGCAGGATGGCATTCTTGGAACCGCTGACGGAGATTGAGCCGCGGAGATTGCGGTTGCCTTCAATGATAAACTTGTCCATATTGTATTCACCTCATCGGGAACTAATTCAATTTCCACAGAAAAGTTACTAACTAATTGATCACCGCAAATCGGTCAAGCCCATTCAGGTCTTTTTTAATCTCCACCTGGTGAAATCCGGTTTCCAGTGCCAGTTTTCCGATCATCGGTGCCTGGCTGCTGCCGATCTCAAAAAAGAAGGTGGTCTGGGAGTGACGGTAAGGTTGTGACCGGGAAAGGATCTGCCGGTAAAATTGCATCCCCTGTTCCCGAGCGATCAAAGCAAGGGTCGGTTCAAAGTCCCTGATCTGAGGAGGGAGAGCGGAGTAATCTCCGGGACTGATGTAGGGCGGATTGCTAATGATGGTGTCATAGGTGACAGGTATCGGCGGATAGAGGTCGGTCTCATAAAAAGTGATGTCACAATGGTGGTTACGGGCATTGAGTTGAGCACAGGATAATGCCTCGGAACTGAGGTCGGTGGCATCGACGGTCAAGTCCGGCAGGGCAGCTTTAATAGAAATGGCGATCACTCCGCTACCGGTGCCAATGTCGAGGATTCGCATTGAAGGTCTGATCCGTGGCAAAACAAGCTCAACCAGTCCTTCGGTCTCGGGACGGGGGATCAGTACGGCGGGATTGACCAGGAATTCTCTACCGTAGAACCAGGTTTTGCCGATGATGTAGTGGACCGGTTCGTGATGGTGAAGACGGGAAAGAAATGCCTCCAGACGGGTCTGCTGGGAAGGGTTAAGTGTTTGATTACGGTCAAGATAGAGTTCTGTACGACGGCAGTCGAGAATTTCGCAGAGGATTATGACATAATCGCTAAGAGGAATGCCACGGGACTGGCTTTCCTGTTCCAACCTCCGGAGAATGTCAGATACTGGCGGGTTTGGATGTTCCGCCATTGCTAAGGTGCTTTGTGATCCGAACTCTTCTGCCGCTGTTTTCAAATTCCACTTTGTGCGCCAGGTGACACAACAGAGTGATCCCCCGGCCATGTTCGACCAAACTCAAGTCCTGTTCTGACAGTACTTTTTGCATCACGGCATGGTGATCAAAGCCATCGCCATCATCGTCCACTTCGATCATCACACAATCCTCATTCCGATTGATCACTATGCGCAGACGGATTCTCCGGGCAGCGGTGACCGGGTCGCTAAGTTTGTGACTGATAACGGCTTGGAGAGTGGCGTAATCCAGACGGCGTTCCTGTTGATCCAGTTGGAGAGTACCGTGGATATAGGCGTTGTACACCATTTCATCCATGCAGAGGAGCAGTTCATTGAGAACCTGCTGATCGATCTTGAAATTGTGCCGGAGGAAGGATGAGAGGGCATTGAAGAGATTGGATTTGGAAAAGTTGACGGGCATGATCGAAAAACTGAAATCAGCGGACTGGAGATACTGCTGAAACTCGTGGTATTCGTCCTTGATCTTGCGCTTGCCGAGGATATGCTCGATGCTGCTCAGCAGTTGTTTGGTATCGATGGGTTTGCGGATAAAATCAGCAGCGCCGAGACGGATGGCGTTGATAAAATACTCCTGATCGAGAAAACCGGTCATTAATATGACGGAGACCTCGTCCTGAAAATCACGCGAGATCTTCTGCAGAAAGTCCAATCCGGTGAGCTCGGGCATTTCGATGTCGCAGATGACAATGTCATAATGCGTCTGGTGCAGTTTGCGTAATGCGTCAATTCCGCTGCAGGCGGGCTCGACGTGATAGCCGGAGAGATCCAGCACTTTGCATAAGCTGGAGACAATGCTGGCGCTGTCGTCCACGACCAGCAATCTTGCCTTGGATCTTGTCATATCAGCCCAGATTGATAGTGAAAAGTTGGTTAAGTTTGAGCATGGAAAAAAGCTCATAAACGCTTTTGGAACAGCGGATGACTTCGACCTCACCATTCTTGCCGATGAAATCCTTGAAAAACAGGAGAATCTTGCCAATACCGGTGCTGCTGATATTGCGGCATTCTGCCAGATCGAGCTCCAATAAAGTAGCGTCAGAATTCAGTACTTCCGTCAGCTTCTCTTGTAAAACATAAGAATTCTCGCTGTTGAGGATACCCTCGATCTTCATCGTGGCAACAGATTTGTCGATGTTTAGTTCAATACTCATATCACACCTCTTTCATTTCGAAGTATTATTATCGGATATGGGGTTGATGTCAAGTTTTTTGTGGAGAAGGGCGACTAAAAGAGGGCTGATTGGGGAAGGAAGTTGCTGTAATTGAGCAGAATGGGGTGGATGATGGGACTCGAACCCACAACGCCCGGAACCACAATCCGGTGCTCTGCCATTGAACTACATCCACCACTGCTAAGCTTGATTGACCAGGTCGTCTCAGGAAACATCATCTATGCTGTACACGGTTTATACTGGCACGCCAGAAGGGATTCGAACCCCTGACCCGCAGCTTAGAAGGCTGCTGCTCTATCCTACTGAGCTACTGGCGCATTAAATGGTAGCGGCGCAGGGATTTGAACCCCGGACCTGCGGATTATGATTCCGTTGCTCTGACCAGCTGAGCTACGCCGCCATAGCTAAAAAAAAGAGATTTGCCTCGGCAATACTCCCAAAAAAATGGTAGCGAGGGGAGGATTCGAACCTCCGACCTTCGGGTTATGAGCCCGACGAGCTACCTGGCTGCTCCACCTCGCGTCTTCAGAATCCCCTTTTTTTCGATGCTGGGTTTTCTGTCAAGAAAAACCAGCCAGGAGTTTTTTACAAATCATTCAATCCTTTCTCTGCCAGATGCTTAGTTCCAAAGTACGGAGCTCGGCTATGCGCTGACTATATGGGATCAGCCGATGCTGAAGTCTTGATCAAACCTGCAGAAACTGACCACGGCGACAGAAAGTACTTGACGATATTGTGGTATCTCAGCTCTGTCATTGAATCTTGAGACTTGAATTCCATGAGGTATTTATGAGATTGTGCGTCATTAGCTTGATGTCGCTTGTATTGTTACTGCTGATTATCGGCGTGTTACCTGCCCGGCCGATTACGGTTGAAAGCGGTATTTTTTACCGCGATAGGGACACATTAACGACGGTTGAGCTATCCGCTTTCCAGATCTGGCAAACCGAGATCACGCGGAAACAGTACTTTGAGGTCATGAAAGTTGCATGGGATAGCACCAATGCCATGATACCGGTCAGTACAGTATCCTGGTTTGACGCCATCGAGTTTTGCAATCGGTTGAGTATGGTTGATTCATTGAGACTTACTCCGGTATATCGTTATGCTGGTTACTCCACCAATCCTGATAGCTGGCCGTCAGGTTGGAATGCTGATGATCGCAATCATGTAAATATCATCTGTGACTGGACGGCTGATGGATACCGTCTGCCCACCGAGATGGAATGGATGTTTGCCGCTATGGGTGGAAAACATACGGAAGGTTATCGATATAGTGGCTCATCTGATATAAATTCAGTTGCCTGGTATGGTGGTAATTCGCATCAAAGAGCCCGTGAAGTAGCGCTCAAGAGATCCAATAAGCTCGAGTTGTACGATATGAGCGGCAATATCTGGGAATGGTGTTGGGACATACATCGCGCTTACGAGAAAGGAGATTATAAAGATCCCCGGGGACCAGAAAAGGGTTCATATCGTGTTTTGCGTGGAGGATCATGGCTCACTCCCGGCATTACCTGCTCTGTTTCACACCGTTTTTGCTTTGCCCCCACGACAAAGAAAAATTATATCGGATTTCGCATTGCCCGTACGATAAGTCGCGATTAGTTTCAGGATCAGGAAGATTCCCTCAGCAACAATTATCATTTGGATGATGCCATGCCTGGTTACATGAACCTTCACGCTTGTTGTCGGGAACCAGACGCGGTCGGAATTTAAACAGCCACTCCAAGTCTTTGTAATGACATACATTGAGTGTCATTGTTACATCGCGACAATCACCAATTAGATCACCGGACATGATAGTGCCTGTGCATTGAGTCTCAAAATCAGAATTCTCCGTCGCCTTCCGAGAGATCGGGGATTGGCATCAAGGATCGAAGATTTCATTTGACAAAAGAAGAGCTCTCCAAAGATTGCGTTCCATCATTCGGTTCCGGAATAGCTCAGCGGTAGAGCGGGTGGCTGTTAACCACTAGGTCGGGGGTTCGAATCCCTCTTCCGGAGCCAGTTTCTTTTTGTGCAGATCTACCCCCTTCACTCTCCACCCTCAGCCATTACCCGCTCCACCATTTCTACAATGGTGTGCAGGACTGCCATATGCACTTCCTGAATGCGGTCGGAGGTCTGCGCTTCCACGGTCAATTCATAGTCGCAGGTGTGGCGAAGCAACCCGCCATTCATCCCGAGCAGGGCGATGGTGAAACAGTGCTTTTGCTGAGCGGTTTGCATGGCATTGATTACATTGGGAGAATTACCGCTGGTGGAGATGCCAATGACCACATCGTCCGGTTTTGCATAGGCACTGATGGCACGCGCAAAGATCTGGTTGAAACCATAATCATTGGCTACGCAGGTGATATGTGATGGGTCGGAGATAGCGATAGCCGGAAACGGAGACCGGTCATTGCGAAACCTTCCGGTGAGTTCTTCAGCGAAGTGCATGGCGTCACACATGCTGCCGCCATTGCCGAAGATGATCACTTTTCCGCCTTTGGAGAAGGTGCGGGCAAGCAGTTTGACGATATCGCCGATAGTGCAGATATTCTGCTCATTATCCATGAATTGGTTCAGGGTCGCAGAGGCATCCAAAAGGGACTGTTTTATTTGTTCGATCATAGTTTTGTTTCCGTGAGGTCGTTGTATCATAGGGCGCTTTGGAAAGACGCCCCTACATGAGGGACTGTTTTATTTGTTCGATCATAGTTTTGTTTCCGTGAGGTCGTAGTATCATAGGGCGCTTTGGAAAGACGCCCCTACATCTGGGTCAGAGTTTCTCTTTTACTTTCACTTTGGTGTTAAATTCCGCCAGCTCGATCTCCTCGATCTCCTTGAGGGCGTCATTGACCATACGCACTCTTTCCTTGTAGGGCAGGAAAGCGCTTTTGAAGCCGTTGAGAATGATGTTTTTGATGGTGGAATAGTCAAGTCCCAACTTTTCGACAGCGAGCATATACTCATCGGAGAGGGTGGTATTGGAGATGATGCGGTTGTCCGTATTGAGGGTGACGCGTAAGCCGTAATCAATATAGAAGTCAATCGGATGCGACTTGATACTGGGCACGGCTTTGGTGTGGAAGTTACTGGTGAGGCAGATCTCCAAGGGGATGCGATGGTCGTTTACATAATTCAGCAGATCGCCGTCCTCGACCAAACGGGTGCCATGTCCAATTCGATGCGTTCCGCAATAGTGGATCGCCTGGTGGATGCTTTCAGGACCGTATGCCTCACCGGCATGGATGGTGATGTTGAGGTTGTTGCGTAATGCCAGGTCGAAGGCATCCTTGTGGTCTTTAGCGGGATGATTGTACTCACCGCCGGCAAGGTCAAAGCCGATCACGCCTTTGTTTTTGAAGGCGATGGCGAGTTCGGCAAGTTTGAGCGAAGTGGTCGGATCCATGTTGCGGATACCACAGATGATCACTCCGGTCTTGATGTTGAAGTCACGCTCTGCCTTTTTCAAGCCATCGATCACGGCTTCTGAGATCTTGGTCAGCTTCATGCCGCCGTCGGTATGCAGGATGGGGGAGTAGCGCACTTCCATGTAGCGGATGTTTTCGGCAGCGGCATCCTCTGCCAGTTCATAAGCGGCGCGCTTGAGCCCTTCCCGGTTCTGGAGGACAAGATTGACGATATGAAAGCCGCGGAGATAATCGTCCAGGCTCTTGCAGTCGGCACCGCAACAGATGATCTTGCGTAGCTTTTCAGGGTCGGTCTCCGGCAGCGTGATGTTATGTTTCTTTGCCAGATCGATGATGGTCTCGATGCGCACCGATCCATCGAGGTGGACGTGCAGATCGGTCTTCGGCAGTTTGTGGATCAATTCTCGGGTGATTCGGGTATCCATAATCTATTCCTTCTTGTTTTGGTGATAATCTAAACGAGCCGAGTTTGGTGTCAATAAATAGTTCAGAAATAATGGACTATCTGCTCAAGAGGGAGGCGGTTACTGGATCTGGCAAAACCGCTGACCATACGGGCATGCAAGGTATCTTTCTCGGCTGGGTAACCAAAGGGAGATAGTGCCACGATCTTCCACTTGTCATCTATTTTGAGCCATTTACGCAGTTTCTTTTCGCTAAAGGCGGCGATCCAGCAGGAGCCGATCCCGTGCGCCAGAGCCATCAGCATCATCTGTTGGAATGCAATGGCAGTATCGACCAGATAATAGTCCTGATCGTTGATCCGGATGGAACGCCGGGTATCGGCACAAGCGATGATCACGCATGGTGCCTGCCGGATAAAGAAATTGGACAGTCCGAGCAGTCCACAGTTTACTGAAAGCGACTTGATCTTGTCGGTACCCTGGATAACGATAAAACGCCAGGGCTGACGGTTCTGTGCCGAAGGTGCCAGCCGTCCGGCTTCCAGGATGTCACTCAATACTTCCGGTGAGAGGGGATCTGCTTTGTAACTCCTCACGCTGTGACGTGACATGATCAGTTCTTTGATATCCATAATCTCTCCTTCGGGAACACAGGCAGCACCGGGCTGATTAGGTCAATGCCTTTTTCTATATGAGCCCATCACTTATATCCAGATGGATGTCCGGCAACAAGTTACGCCTAAACACCCAATATAATCATTGACACCAGCCCGATATCAAATATCGTATGGCAATTACCTGAATTGGAGAAGCCAGTAATGACACAAACGGACAGGACACTGAAGATGGATGTGATCCTCAGCGAGATTGAGCCCTGCGGTGAATTGGGCATAACCTGCAAGCGCAAGCTGACCCCGTTTAAGCCGAAGGATATCGGTACGGCGCTGGCAGCTTACGGAAGAATTGCCTATCTGATGCAATTTAGCCGGGAGCAGAAGAGCGGGAAGGCAGCGCTGGCGGATCATCTGTCCCATTGTAAAGCGGTGCGTAGGATCGATCCTGATGAGCCGTCCCCGCTTGCTCTGCACGAGTGTCATGAGATCAAGGAATTTGTCTATTTCAGCGAAAAAGTCCGCCTCCTGAGTCAGCAATTCCTGATTGTCACCAAGGATGTCCTGCCTGATCTGAGTGAGCTTTTCCGGATCCTGGATCCCGAAGGCAAGCGCTTGCCGCACTTTCATCTCAGTGGAGTGTATTCGGTCGAACTAAACAAGGTGTTGGAGGATTTGAGTCAGACGCATCGTGCACTTGATCAGCTATCCACGGAGCGTTTACAGCAGGCATCCGAAGCGCTTCAGATCCCTACAATAAAAGCAGAGATGGTATTATCCCGGATGGAAACGGAACTGGTGGCGTCGATCAGCGCATCGGGATTCTATCAGATCAGCGATGAGAACTTCGCTAACATCACGTTTGCGTTATCGCCGACGGAAGCGATGCAGGATCACAAGCATCAGATAGCCCGCTTGCAGGAAGAGCTGATCAACGCTCAGAACAAAGTGTTGGAAGATCTGACAGTCAAGGTAAGAGCTTGGTCGGAGAAACTCAACCAGGCGCAGGACATCATCGCTGCTTTGGACTGGGAGTTTGCCTGCGCCAGGTTTGGCGTTGAGCGTCATTGCTCTATTCCACAAATACATGAGAAGCTAGAGATCATTCTCGATGAAGCGGTCAATCTTCCCGTTCACGATCTTGCCCTCAGTAAAGGACAGCGATATCAGCGATTATCGATCAAGCTTACGGACCGGATCAACGTCCTGACCGGTCCCAATATGGGTGGTAAAACCACGGCTCTCAAAACAGTGGGACAGATCTATCGCCTGGCATCCTATGCCGTCCCGGTGCCTTGTCGAAGTGCCAAACTACCGCTCTTCGACTGGATCTGGTACAATCAGGACGACACTACCGATGAGAATCTGAGCAGTTTTGCCCGCGAGATCGTGTCTTTTAACCGTGCTCTGGCTCAAACGGGCAGGGGGCTTGTCCTCTTAGATGAATTTGCCAAGGGTACCAATCCTGTTGAAGGTGAGCAGATCGCTGCTGCGGTGCTGGAATATCTGAAGCGGGTGGATTGCCTGGTCTTCAGTGCCACCCATTTCAATGCGCCGGCTATGCTGGAAGACGTTGCCTGCTATGCGATCAAAGGTATTGCTGATAACTGGTTTGACCAAGGGGATGAGATGACAAAGGCGGATCTGGAAAAACGGCTCAAACTCCTCAATCAGGCAATGGATTATAAGATCATTCGCCTTCCCCGCGGCAAATTACCACCTCGCTGCGCCCTCCGCATCGCCCGGATCCTGGGCATGCCGGCGGAATTAATCAACCCACTGGAGATACAAAGTGAATAAATCAGCTAAACAAATCCGGCTCGAGGAGCGCATCCTCAAATTGCTGGAAGGCAAGGCACTTTCTGCCACCCAAATGCTCTTTGACGATATGCAACTGCAAGCGATGCAGGAATATGCCAATGTCGTCTCGATCAAGCGCCTTGGCTATAATGACCACGGACCGGTACACATGCGCAAGGCGACCCTCAATACGATCAAGATGTTCAAATTACTCAGTGATGCCGGCATTGCCATGAACCTCGAAAAGGAGAAAGTGGGTAATGCCGAGGATTCATTGATCGCCGTGATTCTCGCATCGCTCCTGCACGACTTGGGCATGGCAGTGACCCGTGAAAAACATGAATACCTCAGTATCCAGATGGCGATCCCCTTTATCGACAAGGTCTTAGCTGCCGCATATACGGATCAGGACACAATGATCAAGGTCGCAATACAAGCCATTGCGGTGGAAGGTATCTTCGGACACATGGCAACCCGCCGCATCCACTCCCTCGAAGCCGGACTGGTCTTGATCGGAGATGGCAGCGATATGGAACAGGGACGCGCCCGCATCCCTACAATTCTATCCTCCGAACCAAAGGTGGGAGACATCCATCGCACCTCCGCCAGTGCCATCCAACGCGTCAAGATCGGCAAGGGACTGGAGAAACCCATCAATATCACCGTCGAAATGAATGCCTCCGTCGGCTTCTTCCAGGTCGAAGAGGTCTTCTTCCCCAAGATCCAGATCAGCCCCGTCAAACCCTATATCGAACTCTATGCCGGAGTGATCGACCGCGAGATGCTACGCTATCTGTGAGCACTTACCTTCCCCCTGATTAACGACTGATCCAGTGTTCTTAGCTGTCGTATCACCTTTTTTCAACCTGAAAGTTCAACCAGATCACCTTATCCTCCGGTTCGCTTTTGCTTCGGGTTCGCTTCGAGATCGCCTCGAGTCTCGAGGCGATCTCGAGGCGAAGGTGACTCCAAAACGAAGCGAATGAACTGGAGACGGGGGTCATACCAGTAGTTTCACGAGTTCATTCGCTTTTTCTGCTTGACATGGAACAGGTGGATTATAGATGGTCACGTATCCGGGGAAGCTCAGATGTCTGCGCTACGTAAGCAGTGAGGAAAGTCCGGACACCACAGGGCGGGATACTTCCTAACGGGAAGCTGCAGCAATGCAGAGCCAGCTCCACAGAAACAAACCGCCTCTGATCAGACATTGCTATCGCAGTGGATTTTCTGGGGCAAGGGTGAAATGGCGGTGTAAGAGACCACCGGTATCTCCGGTAACGGAGATAGCCAGGAATGCCTTATCCGGTGCAATGCCAAATAGGAAAGCTCAGCGCTGCCCGCGCCAGTATGCTTTCGGGTAGGCAGCAAGAACCCTGCCGTGAGGCAGGGTCCAGAGGAATAGACATCATCCTGCGAGACAGGATACAGAATCCGGCTTATGCGCTTCCCCGGGTTTTTATTGCTCCAGCGTATCAAAGTAGTCGAGCAGAATGCGGCTGCAACTCTCGCAGGTAATGATTTTTTTGCGGAGCTGGAGCTCGATTCTGATCTGTTGCCTGAGGACCATCCCGCAGCCACTGCAAGCACCAGCATTATTGTAGGCAATGGCTTGATTATTCTTGTGCTTGATCAGAGAGCCATAGTGTTTGATGACATTGACGGGCAGAGTCAGAGCCATTTCATTACGGGCACTTCGGGTTTCCTCGATCTGTTTTTCGAGGGCATCGATCTGTCTTCTGAGGTCGCCCTCTTTTTCCCGTTTGTGTTTTTCCGCCTCTTCCAAAACGGCTTTGTCTTTGTCCACCTGTTGTTTGAATAGGGCTTCCTGGTCCATCAGCTCCAGGATGATGCTTTCGATATCGGAAATCTTGGTCTTGAGATAGGCGATCTCGCTATTCAGTGCCTTGTATTCCTTGTTGGTCTTGATCTCGGAGAGTTGTCCGGAGTATTTCTTGATCTGGTCATTGTGCTGTTTGATTTCCAGTTCAAGGGATTTGATTTTCTTTACGATCTGGGAACGGTGCGTTTCAGATTCCAGGAGTTGCACTTGTGCCTGATCCACGGCGTCGATGAGGTTGTTCAGTTGTTTAGGTAATTCCAGTTGCAGGTGTTTGAATTTTCCGATCTGATCATCCAGCAGTTGCATCCGGGCAAGTGTCTTGAGTTGTTCTACCATGGTTCACTCCTTAAAAAGCAAACTGATATCGAGGGCTTTGACACTGTGGGTCAAAGCTCCGCAGGAGATGAAGTGAACACCGGTTTTGGCATAATGGAGGATATTATCTTCGGTAACGCCACCGGAGACCTCCAGTTCCACCTTCCTGCCATATCTTCTGGCAGCAGTCTTGATCTGAGTAATGTCCATATTGTCCAGCATCACTCGATCAACACCGGCAGCAATAGCTTCGTCCAGTTCATCCAGATTGGTCACTTCCACTTCAATTTTGTAGGTTGTGTTTTTTCCTTTTATGCGCCGTACAGCTTCAGTGATGGATCCTGTTGCCCGGATATGATTTTCCTTGAGCATGACCATATCATACAACCCCATGCGGTGATTATAGCCGCCTCCAATGCACACTGCCTGTTTCTCAAGTACACGCATGAGCGGTGTTGTTTTACGGGTATCCAGGAGTTTTGCTTTCGTTCCGGAGATCAGATCCACCATCCGGCGGGTTTTGGTGGCGATACCGCTTAAATGCTGCAAGAAATTCAGAGCGGTGCGTTCTGCCGATAGGATAGCTGTGGCATTGCCCTCGATTCGCATGATCTCATTGCCAGCTTTAACCGGATCTCCATCCTTTTTGTAAATCGTGATACGGGAGGTGGAATCGACCATGCGAAAGACGGTCATCACCACATCTACACCGGCAAGAACCCCCTCTGCCTTGGCGATCATGAAAGCGCTGACTGGTTTGATCTCCAGTTCCAGAAATCTCGTGGTTATATCACCGTAACCGATGTCTTCTTCGAGAGTTAGGTGTATTAGTTGCTCGCTTGTCACAGCTGCCTCCGGGTAAAAAAAAGAGCACTTGCAGATCGCAAATGCTCTTTATCTATCTCTTTATAACTCGTGTCCGTTTTTCTGCACACGTAATCACACATTATATTACCTCTTACGCTCACCCTGATTTGCAAGTCCGGTTTTTTGTCAAGATATTCCGGCTGTTTCGATGAGATCGTTACAATCATCAAGGGTGAGTCAAGCCACCATCGGACGGAGAAGTGGCGTATTGTTACAACCTAAAAAAATCAGGGGTTAACTGCAGTCAACCCCAGATTTTGTTTCCATGAAATCGAGCAGTAGCTCGCTGCCCGGTTGAAACTCATCTCCAGCGATATGGGATCAGATATTTACTTTGACGTTGATATTGCGGAACCGGGCAGGAGCAACGCCGTGTGATAGTTGCATCGCCTGTCCGGGCTCGCCTTTGCCACAGAAGAAAGTACCGCGGTAAGTCCATTCCTCAGGACCGCAGATGCGGTCGCAGGCGTTCCAGAAGTCCTTGGTAATACCGTAGTAAGTGGGCTCCTTGACGATGCCGGTGATCTTGCCGTTTACGATCTTCCATCCAATCTCAGTGGTGAACTGGAAGTTATTACGGTTGTCATCGATCGACCAGGTCTTGGTGTAATCAACCAGATAGCCATATTCGGTATCGGCGATCAGATCGGCAAGAGTGCCTCTACCGGGAGCGAGACAGAAATTGGTCATGCGGATGAGCGGGAAATCATCGGCATAGGATGCCTTCATATTGGAACTGGGCTCCAGTCCGAGCAGTTTGGCGATCTGACGCGAGGTCTGTTGATTGACGAGGATGCCGTCCTTGATGATATCGGTTCTGCCGGCGGGCACACCTTCGTCATCCACGGGTTGCTGTCCCATAGCCGCGGGATCAGTGCTGTCGCTGTAGATATTGACGATCTCCGAGCCATATTGGTATTTGCCGAGCATAGCGGGTTTGATGAAGGTCTTGCCGGCATAAGAGATCTCCATGCCGAAGATCCGGTCGGCTTCCGTGGCGTGACCTACCGATTCGTGAAGTTGCAGCGCCAATTGACTGTTGCCGATGATGATATCCGCCTTCTCGTCCTCGATGACGGGAGCGCTGAGCAGATCGGTCGCTTCTTTGATGATACGTCCGGTATTACTTTCAAAAGCGTGTTGGTAAAAGAGCTCAAAGCCCCCTCGTCCGGCGGACATATCACCCGGCCAGCTTCTTTCCTGGATCTTAGCGCCGTCGGATGACACCACACGCATGGAGGGATCGGTGTTGTAACAGGAAAAATGCGTGTAGGTGCCTTCGGTATTGGCATAGAACTTCTCCTGTCTGACAAAACTGGCGGAGACGCTGGAGAAGACGATCTGGTCTTTGGGTTTGATCGTCTGGGCCAGTTTTCCCAGATAATCCAGCTTCTCCGCTTTGTCCATTCGAAAGGGGTCGATCTCAGGGCGGTGATGGAATTCACTTATGGTGGCGGGCAATGGATCGAAAGTGACGGGTTTGTTGACAAACCGGCTGCCGTGACGGGCATTATCAATGGCGCGGGCGATCAGGCGATCGATATGGTTTGCTTTTACTTGACGGGATCCGGCAAAACCCCAACAGCCATTGATGAGGACGCGGATACCGATCGCCTGGGAATCCATGCTGCTGCCAAAACTGCGGAGGTTGCCATCCTGAAAATAGATCCCTTCGCTGTCGGTAACCGTGATGCGGACATCGGCAAAAGTAATGCCGGTAGTACTGAGCTTTTCTATGGTGCTTTTGATCAATAGTTCCATGATTTTACCTCATCAGATGGTTTTGGTGGAAGACGTGATGTTGAATCCCAAGACCTTGGCATGGGGCGATTTGACGGCTTCAATACCGAATTGATCATAGTTTTGGGAGAACGGTGTGGTAAAGCTCTTATTTTCGAGAGCGGCTATGTTCTGGAAGATGCGCACGATCTTGTCCGTAAAGCGCAAGCTATTGACCACCTTAGTGATCCTGCCGTTTTCGATCAGGAAAGTGCCGTCGCGGGTCAATCCGGTCACCGAGGTCTCCTTGGGATTGATGAAATTAACGTAATGCAAGCTGGAGACATACAAACCCCGCCCTATACCGGCGATCATGCTTTCCAAATCCTCACTGCCGCCCTTGACGACCAGGCAATTGGCGGAATTGCCATTGTTTTCCAAGCCGGTCTTGTAAGAGTAGTATTTGTTGCACATGAAGTGTTTGAATACGCCACGGTCGATCAGGTCGAGTTTTTGGTAGAGGTGACCTTCACCGTTGTAATCGAATAGGATCACATCCGGGTCGTTGGGGTCATCGGTGATCGTGACCAGCTCGGGAAATACCTGTTCTCCGGTTTTGCCTTCAAAGTAACTTCGATGCTGATCCAAGCTCCAGGCGGTCATCCCATAAGCAAGGTATTGAGCTAATTCGGCGACACAGCGCGGGGCGAAGATCACAGTATATTCACCAGGCTCCACGTCCACTACATCATTGGCACAATAGGCGATCTTCCGGAGTAGCCGATGAGTAAAGTCCGCTTCGTCAAAGCGGTTGAAATCCTCCCCGCCGAAGGTCTCCAGCACCGTGATCTGGGATTCGTTGTGCACGGCTTTGACCTCGAAATAAATGGGTGAACCGGCGGACTCCTTATCCAAGCCGTTACTGTTGATCAGATGGCTGATCGTATGATTGCAGATAAAGGTGCCGTAAAGCTCGAAATTGTGTAGTTTGACCACATCGGCAAGACGGCTGAGGATAGCGGTCTTGGTGGCTAAGGGGACGGCT
>VGPI01000019.1 GCA_016875595.1 Candidatus Cloacimonadota bacterium | reverse complement strand
GCGCTGAGTTTATCGGGCTGAGTAGGTCTTGGGCGGACGAAACTTTAGATAGGCTCAACGGGAGATCGCATGAGTAAATACTTTGTCAAGTTACTACTGTTATTGATCGCGGTCTATCTGATCTTGATCACCATTTTCACCGGAGTTATGTACCAGCATAACAAGCGCAATCTGCTGAATGACATCCATACTTATCTCGAAAGTGGAGCCCACCTCGTGACCTATCTTATGCCGGAGGGGTATTTTGACCGGGCTTTGAATAAGGATTCCATTCCGGAAGAAGAATACAATGGCTATACAAAGAGGCTCACCAATGTTTGCCAGATCTCCGGTTACAAATTCTTGTATGCCGTTCACAAAAATGATGACATTTTCTACTTCATTGCCGGCAATATCACTCCCGAGCAACTGGAGAAGGGTGAATTTGAACCTTACTGGTTGAAGTATGAGCAGGTTCCCGACGCATTAAAGAGAGCTTATGCTACCAGAACCATTCAATTTGACCAGTACACTGATGAATATGGCTCGTTCTATACTTGTTTTCTTCCCCAAAAGACCGACTCGGGAGTTTTCTATATTACCGGAGCCGATATCGAACAGGAGTATTTTCACCAGATGCTCCGCAAAAACACTCTGGCTTCATTTCTTCAGTTGCTTGCTCTGGCTTTGTTTCTGCTTCCCATCTTTATAATCAACTACAAGATCCGCAACATCTCGCTCAAGAGCTTGCGCTTTAGTGCCGCCCTTCTCTCCAGTGCACCCTTCAAATGCGTTGTAACAGATGACAAAGGCAATATCACATTGATCAATAATGCCATGCTGGCAGAATTGGGGATCGACAAAGACAAGGGTTCCGGTCTCAATATCCATCACCCTGATCTGCGCGCTTACCCATTGTTTGAGCGGATGTCATTCGCCATCGAGAAAAAAAGCAAGTGGGAGGGAGATTTTTTGGTATCCTCACTGGAAGAACAAAGATGGGAATATGCCACCATCAGTTCCGCCAGCGTCCTGAGCGCTGCCAAACCGGTTTATTTTGCATTTAGTCAGGATGTTACAGAGATGAGGAAGCACTCGGAGCAGCTAAGACAAAACAACTTCATTCTCAAGTATCTCACCCTCTCGATGCATAAGCTTCTCTCCCATTCCGATCCCCACCTGATCCTTCAGACCCTTGTTTCTGACATGGGCAATTGCCTTTCCCTGGAAGCGATCGTCCTCATCCGGAAGACAGACATCCACTACAAGAGGATCGCCGCCTGGTACAAGGATACGATCTGCTCCAATGTATCACAGGCACCTCTGGACAACGATGCCATGCCCACGTTGATGGATTGGGAAAGTTCCCTGCATGCCGGTCAATCCGTTCATGGCAGCGCCGGTCAGTTTCCTCACGAGTTTCTCAATATCGCTGATATCCGCTATAATGTACCGCTTTCGGTTTATCCCATCAGGGATGATTCACGCTTCTGGGGCTTTATCACGGTGATCAGGCAGGTCCCGGAAACTGATGATACCTCCCGGATCGTGGAGAATACGCTCAATACCCTCTCCGATAGCATTGCCATGGCGTTCCAACGCTATGTCATGGAAGACGAACTGCGTAAGGCGACCGATGCCAAGTCCTCCTTCCTCAGCTCCGTCAGTCATGAGATCCGCACTCCACTGAACGGCATCCTGGGAATGATCACCCTGCTGAATACCACGCCCCTGAGCGAGGAGCAGAAGGAATACCTGAGCGCCATCAGAACCTCCGGCAAGCAATTACAGAGCCTGATCAACGACGTTCTCGACATCTCCCGCATCGAAGCCGGCAAGTTCACTCTCCATCGCACTCCCGTCAATCTGCGGAGCGTCATCTTCGTCGTCCAGAATATCGTCCAGTTCCAACTCAATGAAAAGGGATTGACCCTTGCCTCTCATCTGGAAGAACGCCTGCCCGATATCATCATCACCGATGAACTGCGGATCAAACAGATCCTGCTCAATCTGGTCAATAATGCCATCAAATTCAGCTCCCGCGGCAGCATTACGATCAACGCCGATCTGCCTCAACCCGGGACACTGAAGATCAGCGTCAGCGATACCGGGATCGGCATGACCCCGGAGCAGCAGGCAAAGATCTTCCAGCCCTTCTATCAGATCGAGACCAGCGGCGCTAAGATGCAGGGTTCCGGACTGGGACTGGTTATCACCCGACGCCTGGTATTGCTGATGCAGGGCGGGATCTCCGTTTCCAGTACGCCAGGCAAGGGCACCACCTTCACCGTCAGTTTGCCGGTTACCGATATCGATAGCCGGATCGGACCGTAGGGGCGCTTTCCCTCAGCGCCCCATCACCTCCGGACAAGCATCGCTTATGAAATGGATCCGTAGGGGCGGGTTCCAATCCACCCGAATAGATCATCCCGGTCGATAATGCTTGACAGATTTACCGCCCATTTCACATCATGCAACCAACAACCTACGAGGTAAAGAACATGATCAGAAAAGCGGTGGTTTTGGTTTTCCTCTTTTCCGTCCTGGTTCTGACGGCACAGGACATGCCATTTTCGGTCAAGTCCGCCACCCGGTTCGGAGTGTCCGCCGAAGTCGGCAAAGTGACAATAGAATCAGTAAGGTACTATCAATTGAGGATCATCCACGAATTCAAGTACAAGAAATTTGGCATGGGTTTCGATCTTGATTTCCTCTTTGACCGTGATTACCATATCCGCAAACGGGACTGGGATCACCTCCGGGACATCCCCACCAAGATCTATTACATGCGCTATGCCAAGATCGGCGATCCCTATTTCTTTCACTTGGGCGGATTTCCCAATTATTCGATCGGAAATGGCTTGCTGATGCTTAATTTCTCCAATATGGCTTATTATCCCGAGCAAAAGAACTATGGCTTGCTGGTCGGCTGCAATCTGGTAAACGTGCCACTCAAACCCAAGGTGGAGCTGTTCACCTCTGACCTGGGCAAAAACCAGATCCTGGCTCTATCCGCCCATGTCACGCCCCTGCCCGATTCTTCGCTGAAATACATCGACCAGACCGTGCTGGGGCTTTCCGTGATCACCGACCTCAATCAGAAAGGCAATCTCCGCCATGTAATGGGCGATTCCCTTTACCATGCCACGGATATCGGACCCAGGGATGCGGTCACCACCCTCAGTTTTGACCTCACCATGCCTATTTCCAAGACCAAACATGCCACTTACGGCGCTTACACCGAAGTCGCTCATATCGTGGACAATGGCACCGGATTCATCCTCCCCGGGCTCTATGCCAATTTTGACGTCGTCCGGTTCAATCTGGAATACCGCCGCAACAACCGCCGCTTCATCCCCGCCTACTTTGATCATTACTATGAGGAAGACCGTGCCATTGTTCTCCATGATCCCACCGGCAATCCCTACATCAAAACCAAGGAGGACTCCCTGCAAAACTGGCCTGCTACTTATGGCTTTCTCGGCAGGGTGCAGGGCAGGATCGGCAAAAAGGTCAATGCCATGGTTGCCTGGCAGAATATGTACGGCGAAAACCACTTCCGCAGCAAGTCACTCTGGTTCAGGATCCGCGTCGATACCCAATACCGACGCCTGGAAAACTTCGTCTATTCCTATAGCAAAGTCAATGTCAAAGAACTCGCCCTCGGCCAGATCGCTGTCCCCCGCGCCCAAATGTCCTTGAGCACCACCTTCAGTTGGAATGAGAAACGCCGCCTCTTCCTAATCGCCAAATACTCCGAGAAATACAAAGACAAGAATGGCGGCATCAACTGGTGGAGAGATACCGATCGGTCGTTCTCAGCAGGAGTGAAGTATGTGTTCTGATCCTTTGTATCAGGGAGAAAGAACGTAAATACTACTTAAGTATCAGCTTACCACCTGACATTGATTCATCTGTAATGATGTCTATTCCTCGCTTTGCTCTGTTATTGGTTTGTTACGGCGGTAAAATTTACCACAAGCATCATCAGGAATAGAATGGAAATTGATGCCAACTGCCTGACAATGGCGCCTGTCAGCATCATATCCATCCTGATGAACTGCCTTGTCTTTCTCTCACCTTCCTCTCGAGATCGCCTCGAGTCTCGAGGCGATCTCGAGGCGAAGGTGAGGTAAAACCGACAGAATCCATCAGGATCAAATCATCCCGGGTTTTCTTTCATAAGCAAGTGACAGCAAAGCCCCGAGACCGGGATCACAGCATTAATGATTGATTGGGGTCCCGGTCGAGTAGTTGAATTCTGGTGTTTTCTGCCGGCGGCTTATCCCTCCACCTCATCGCTTTCCTTGGCAGTGACTTTGATCATAAGATTCTTGTCACAACCCGGACAGATCGACTGGGCGTATTCCCTGATCTCATTTTCGATATCCCTGTGTTTATCGTGGATGTCCTGGCTGAACTCAACCTTGACGAAGATCTTGAATAATGCCTTGCAAATAGTTAGAACCGGTTCTTCGCCATATTTGGCGCTGAGGAAGGCGGGCAGTTCCCGCTCAAGTTTTTTGGCGATCTTCATGCTCTTCACTTGCTTCACCGTGAAGACGACGGTGCCGGCAACAATCCCGGCTTTGAGCAATAATTTGATCAGTTTCTTCATCTCATACCTCATATATTGTCTTTACTATACAAATTAATCGGCGGCAGGTAAAACCAAAACGGAAAGTGTAGGGATAACTGCCACTATCCTTCTGGAATAGTAACTCATGCCGGTACAACTCACTCAGTTAAAAAGTAAATAGGCCAGTTTCCAGGTAGGGAAGACGTAATTTAATCAATCATTCCCAACCCGGGGAAAAAGGGACAACTCCATCGGGTCTTGGAGAATATCTTTGGCGATCCGCCGGGCACAGTACTTGAGCAGAGCGATCGATTCACCTCCAAAGAGTCCAAACTGCCCTTTTCTGACATATCCGACTGGCTGCGGCGCTCCAATTCTGTCGGCAGTGCCCTTACGATCTCCGATACGCCTTCCGGCACGTTATGCCTGACATTCTGATCCGTCAGAACCACCGATAGTTCTTTGAAGGGTTGATTCATCTTAATTCTCCTGTTTGTTTATATATAGCTGGATAAATCGTTCATATCTGCGGGTGGGGTCATAGGTCGGTAGCCAGTTGTCAAACATGCCATAGGAATCCGAACTGATCCTGAACAGGTGCTCCGGAGCTTCAGTGTATTTGAGGAAGCTGCGCCAACCCAACATATCTTCCAGGGAAAAGCAGACCAGCAGGGTATAATAGCCATCCGCCCAGTCATCCGGCAGTTGGGGCTGGAAGGTGAATCGATGTGGGCTGCCCTTTTTGATCCGGTTGTTCCCCTCGTCGGGGGGAAACTTCATGGCAGCTTTGCCATCCGCCCGAAATTCAAAGATGTAAATGTATCCATCTACCGGCGGAGTACAGGTCAGAACGACATTTTCACCCGCTTTGGGCTGGGGATTGGATAGCTCGAGCTTCACAGCCAGATCGGAAGGACGGGCTTTGGCTGCAGGCAAAACCCGAGCCGTGTATTCCATCTTGACACGGAACAGGTTGCCTTTGGGCGTCTGCCGGGTGTCCTTGAGCACCTCTTCCGAGACAATGAAACCTGCCGCACTCGACACCATGAAGATCGAATCTGCCAAGGCATGGGAATAATGCCCACCCCGTATCAACTGGAATCGATCGACCAGATCGGCAAGCGGGATGCCTTGGCTCAATTCCTTCGCCAGAGCTGCTTTACGCAGGATCTCCCTGGTGATGCGATACCCCTCTTTGTAAGTAAGTTGATAAGAAAAAGCAAGCGTGGTGTCAACCTTGACCGCCACTCCCGGCTCAAAGACCGTGGTCGATGAATAGAGTGCTCCCACTCCGAGACAGATAAGTATAGCACAATAAAGGACAAGCGATTTCATCTCGTTTCACCTCGTCGATCAGAATCCGGTTTCCTTATCCTGTCGGCCATAAATTTGTCAATATAATCCTCAGATATCCGCCGCGTTCGACCACTTTGGGGTTGAGCCAGAGATCCCGCTCTGGAACACTATGGATACTGCGCCCAAGCTCTCTGACAGTATCCCGCCAGGTTCCCTCCCAAGCATCACCCTGATGCCGGTTCTCATGTATGATACAGACACCGGTTTCGGATAGGGTGGCAAGTGCTTTATCTACAATTCAATGAGGCGTGGTGAATCGAGTGAGGTCTTCCTCTTCAACGACACCAAAGGCGAACGCTGGTATAAACTGGGCTTCCCAGCCCATAAATATCTCTTGACGTTAACATGGTCACAGGGAGCCTTGCCCCGATTTGAAGGAAAAATATGGAGAAACCATGACTGCACACGAGATCAAACATAGTATGGATTTTGGATGCCTGTCTTTTAACCGGAACGTTATGCGAGACCGCCTTCCTCAGGATGTGTTCTTTGCGCTTCAAAAGACCATTGAGAACCATGAACCACTGGATCCCAAGCTGGCCAATGCGATTGCTCACGGTATGAAGGAATGGGCGATCGAACTGGGCGCCACTCATTATTCTCACTGGTTTCAGCCTTTGACAGGTTTCACTGCGGAAAAGCATGATTCATTTCTCACTCAGGATCCGGACGGCACGGTCTTTGCCCGGTTCAGCGGCAATCAACTGATCATGAGCGAGCCGGATGCCTCATCATTTCCCAGTGGGGGAATGCGCTCCACGTTTGAAGCCCGGGGCTATACTGCCTGGGATCCCAGCAGCCCGGCATTTATCCTCAAACAAAATGGGGCAGCCACATTGTGTATTCCTTCGGTCTATTTCTCCTACAATGGTGAGGCTTTGGATGAGAAAACACCGCTTTTAAGATCATGCGAGGTAATATCACGCGCAGCCGTTCGCTTGCTTCATCTTTTGGGAAAGAAAGATATCACGCATATCCAACCTATGGTCGGTGCTGAACAGGAGTTTTTCCTGATCGATAAAGACCTCTTCCTGCAAAGACCGGATCTCGTGTTTTGCGGCAGAACGCTCTTTGGTTGCGAACCACCCAAAGGTCAGCAGATGGATGACCACTATTTCGGCTCCATCCCCAAGTCCGTTATGTTGTTCTTTACGCAACTGGAGATAAGAGCCCGGCAGTTGGGTATTCCCATCAAGACCAGACACAATGAAGTTGCGCCCCAGCAATATGAAGTCGCCTGCTTGCATGAGCATGTCAATATCGCCTGTGACCACAACCTGCTGCTGATGGAACTCATGCGTCTTAGTGCGGCGGAGACCAATTGCACCCTCATTCTCCATGAAAAGCCCTTCACCGGTGTCAATGGCTCAGGAAAACATAACAATTGGTCACTGATGGATAACCACGGGCACAACCTCCTCGATCCCGGCAAGGAACCTATGGAAAATCTCCAGTTCCTGCTTTTCCTGATCGCTGTCGTTCAAGCCGTCCATGACCATGCCGACCTATTACAGGCATCAGTGGCAGGTGCAGGGAACGACCTCCGTTTGGGCGCCTGTGAAGCACCCCCAGCCCAGATTTCAGTGTTTTTGGGAAAGCAATTGAACAGCATTCTTGATCGTATCGAGAAAGGCGACCGATCCAATCCGGAGAAAATCAAAATACTGGATCTGGGATTGAATCACCTGCCCCAGATCAATATCGATAATACCGATCGCAACCGCACATCTCCATTTGCCTTTACCGGCAATAAGTTTGAATTCCGGGCGGTGTCTTCCTCCATGCCCCTGGGTTTTCCCAATACCGTGTTGAATCTGGCGGTATCTGATGCCCTGGACAAAATATGTGATCATCTACAACATTCTGTCTCTTCGAGTAATTCTCTGGAAGACGCAGTACTGGACACCATCAAACACTTCTGCCTTTCTTCCAGAGCGATCAGATTTGAGGGCGATAATTATGAGATCAACCGGGATAAGCTCCCCTGCGCTACCCGGATCCCCAATGCCTGTTCCACTCCTGACACATTGCACGCACTTATCTCCGACAAGTGTATCCGCCTCTTTTCAAAGGGAAATGTGCTTACCGGCGAGGAACTGATTGCCCGTCACCGGATCAAGCTTGATATTTATGCCAAACAAACCGGGATTGAATTGGAAGCCATGCGTTACATCATGCAGTCCTGCCTTCTGCCACAAGGATTGAAATGCCTCAGGCAATACCGTCAAATAGACTCAGCCACCAAGGAGATCGTGGAATATATCAATGACTTTGAACTGGATTTGGCGGGTATGATCAAACTTATTGCCATCCTCGACCAAGCGGTATTAGATTACAAAAGCATCAGCGATGATCAGCGCAGAGCCATTCTCATGGCTGAATTGCGGAATGGTCTCCTGTCCGAATGCAAACAAAGTTGCGAGGGTATCGAGCGATTTCTTGGCAGAAGTGATTTTCCTCTGCCAAGCTACCATGACCTCCTCTTTTCCTTTGTCCGCTGATCAGATAGCAATTTAATGGTCTTCTCTCTCATCTTGACGTTGGGAGGGAACTCTTTCATCTCCGCGTTGGTATAGAGCATAACGACAAACCATGTTTAAGACATTGCGAGAGCACTGAATAAAGGCGCGTTGGAATCAATGCGCTGAAAAAGGCAGAGGTTTTGGTGGAGATCCTCACCCTCATTCCAGCGCCGGCGCCGTCCAAGTCTTTTGTTAACAGATTGTTGGAATATTTATTACAGAATACTTGGATACCAGCCTGTGCTGATATGACGGTGCGGATATCATCACAATTGCATTTTCAGAATATGGATCCCAAGTCTCGTCTATTCAATGGTTTCATACGTTTAAGTCCAGTTTATGGGCATGGTTTTGGTAGGCTTAACAACCATGTTAGCGTGTGTGGATCAAGCGGTTAGCAAGCCACTTGTGTGGATCAAGCGGTTAGCAAGCCACTACGGAAGCTGACCAGGTAGGCGGGATCGTAGGATTCTTTTGCCCGGCGCAGTCCTTCCAGTCCCATATCCTGTTCACGGTTAATCCAGCGATAGTTTTGATGGATGATCCTGGCGACTTCCCAATTGACGAGTTGGGCAGCGCCTTTCATATCGGGGTTGTATTTCTCGTAGTGGATGGTTGCCATGTCGGGGGTTTGGCGGCTGAAGATGGAGAAGGCGGAGATCTTGTTCTGGTGGCAGATGATGTAGCCCTGAACGGGGAGGATATCCCATTGTTCCATGGTATATTGTAACGCCTGCATTTCACTGTTCAGATGGATTCCATCGGCGTTGCGTTCGCGTTTCCATTTGGTGGCAAAGGACAGGATCACTTCCTTGTGTCCGGCATTGATCGGCAGGACATGGTAATCGGGGTATTGCCGGATATACTGGGAGATGAGGTTCTTTTTCTTTGCCAGTTTCTTGCCTTTGAGCAGGGCAAGATCCTCGCTGGCATAGACATAATCCACCCAGTCACGATCCTCCCAAATGTGAAAATAGCCGCCCAATCCGGGAAAGCTCGTCTCCCAGTCATCGGGAATAAGGATCAACGTGGCATGGTCGAATTGCTCTTGGAAGCTCTTGACCAGCGCAGCCAGATCCGCAGCATGGAAGCTATTGCCCACCGGGAAGCAGATGGCATGGTATTTGGGGTTGTAGATGATAAGGTTGTCTTGCCAGAGCAGGTATTGAATCTGATATAACCTGCCCCAGGTGAGCATATTGGTGACAGTATAATCACAGGACTGCCGGGGAAAGCGTTCCAGGAAGTCCTGCAGCAGCGGTATTTGCTGTGGGGTAAGGAGTTGCAGGTTCAGCTCAGTCATCACGATGGGTGGTTCACTCCTTCAAAAGGAAGGGGGTATAGCCCTCCATCCGGCTGAAGCCGAGATTTTCGTAAAAGCTCTGGTATCCCGGCTCGCTGATCAGACCGATCCAGGTGATGTCATTGCCTTTGAGGTGCTTGACCAGAGTCCTGATGATCTGTTGACCGATCCCCTGCCGACGGTAATCCTGCTGTACGGTGACATCCTGAATGTAAGCATCGCTGACGCCGTCGCTGATGATGCGACCCATACCGATAATCCTCTCACCATCCAGCGCTATGGCAAAGCAGTAAGTATGACTGATGATCCGGCTGATGAAATCAAGCGAATCCGGTGTATCCTGCTCTGTCCACCAGCCCGCCTGGCGATAGAGGTCGAGGATTTTGTCCGGGGCTGCATTTTTAACGATGCGGTATTCTATCTGGTTCATAGTTCCTCATTTATTATGTGTTAGCATGCTCATCTGATAATGTAGCTATTGCCGGATGCCTTGACAATTAGGGATTTGAGTTCCAAGTTGAGCAGGGCGATTGAGAGCTGTCCAAAATTGAATTGGGAGATGAGCATCAGTTCATCGAAGGTGATGTCCCGCTGCTCTTTGCTTAATATCTCATAGATGCTGCGTTCGCCTTCAGAGAGTTCGGGGAAGATACTGAGCTGTTCCTTTACGCAGGGCTTGAGACCATAATAGGTGATCAGGTCATCCTCAGAGGTGATGGGAATGGCGCCGTTGCGGATGAGGTGATTGGGTCCCTGGGCGTTGTGGTTGTTGATGTTTCCCGGCAGGGCAAAAACCTCGCGGTTGTATTCGAGGGCAAATTTGGCGGTCAGCAGCGCTCCGCTGGTGATGGCACCTTCCACGATGAAAACGGCTTGAGAGATCCCTGCGACAATGCGGTTACGGGATGGGAAGTTCCAGCGCTCCATTTTGGTGCCGGGTTCGTGTTCACTGACGATCAGTCCTTTGGCGATCAGATCGGCGTGCAGTTCCTTGTTCTGGGGCGGGTAGCACTGATCCAGACCATGGGCTAAGACGGCGATGGTCTTGCCTTTGGCGTTGAGGGTGGTCAGATGCGCCATGGTATCAATTCCGATCGCCATTCCGCTGATGATACAAACGCCGGCTTCGGCAACGGGACGGATCAGCTTTGCCGTCATCTCTCTGCCATAAGCGGTAGGCCTGCGCGTACCGACCACACCGAGGGAAGGGCTGGCATTGAGCAAGGTCTTGTCACCCCGGCAATACAGGATCGGCGGTGGCGAATAGGTCTGCCTGAGGGCTGCGGGATAGTCGTCATCCAGGATGGTGGTGATAGCGATCCGGTAGTGACGGCAGAGTTCGCTGATCTGCTTGAGGTTGGAAGGCATTTGAGCGGAGAGCAGATGCTTGCCGGCAGCCGGGGAGAGAAAGGTCAAATCGTATAAAGGATGAGCGGAATTACCGACGAACCCTTCCGGAGAACCATACTCACGCACAATCCGGAGCAGGGTCTGAAACCCTACATCCGGAGCGGTTTTCAGACAGAGCCATGCCGCCAGCTTGGAGTCGCTCAATCCGCCAGCGCCTTAATGCTCTTAAAGAGGCGGTATTTAAGTTCGGTGATATTGTGCCCACTGACCGAGGAAAGCGCCATCGGAGTCTCGTTGCATTCATTGCCAAAGCGTTCACTGATCCGGGCGAACAGGGCGAACAGCTCCTCATCGGGAATGCTGTCGGTCTTGCTCAGAGCGATCAGATGGGGCTTGCGATCCATATAGGTGTCATAGGTATGCAGTTCATTGCGGAGAGTGCGATATGCCTCCACCGGATCAGGAGTGCTGATATCGATCAGAAAGAGCAGTACCGATGTCCGTTGGATGTGGCGTAAGAACTGTGTTCCCAGACCTTTGCCGAGATGGGCGCCTTCAATGATACCGGGAATATCCGCCATCACGAAGGACTGGTAGTCACCAACCCGGACAACGCCCAGCATCGGTTCAAGGGTAGTAAACTCATAGTCGGCGATCTTGGGACGGGCAGCGGATAACACACTGAGCAGAGTGGATTTGCCGGCATTGGGGAAGCCGACGAGACCGACGTCTGCCATAAGTTTGAGCACCAGCTCCAGTTCCATCTCCGGGATTTTCCTGCCCGGAGTGGCATGGCGTGGCGCCTGGTTGGTGGGCGTGGCAAAATTGATATTACCTTTGCCACCGTGGCCGCCTTTGCTGAGGATGATCATTTCACCCGGCTCGGTAATATCCGCCAGTTTACGCCTGCCATCCTCGCTGATCTGAAAGATCTCGGTACCCAGGGGAAGGCGCAGAGTAATATCCTCACCGGAGGCGCCGGTCTTGCGGGCTCCGGCACCCGGCTTACCGTTTTCGGCATGGAAAGTGCGATTGTTGCGGTAATCGAGAAGGGTGTTGACATTGGTATCTCCCACCGCCCCGATATCGCCTCCACGTCCGCCGTCTCCTCCGTCCGGACCGCCCTTGGGAATGAATTTCTCACGGCGGAAGCTGACCGCTCCATCACCGCCGTCTCCGGCTTTGATCTTTATCCGTGCGTAATCAATGAACATCAGCGATAGGTCACCTTAAATACATGAATTTGCGGGTCAGATGCCTGCCGTTTTGCGTTACCCGGAGGAAATAGATGCCCGAGGCGGGTCGGATACCGTTTAGAGTGCCATTCCAAGTGATCTCCAGGGTTCCTTTGCCCACTCGGTCCGCGTATAGATCCTGCACTTTCTGACCGCGCAGGTTGTGGATGGATACGCTCAAATTACCGGTTTCGAGGTTGTCCAGATGGAACTTAGCCGCACCGGTCACCGGATTGGAAAAGTGGCAGGTCAGAGCAGCCGGAGCGGTCTCGGGATCGGTTATGGAGGTGGTAATGGGATATTCATAGGTGGTGATATCGGTATCGGAAACGCTGATCACGCCGCTGGTCCAGCCATCGGCGGGCACGATCGCCGTCCATAACGTGGGTTCACTGAAGTCCGGAACCGCAGTCTGCATTTGATATGAATTTCCGTTGGACAGTGCAACTTCAAAGACCAGCGGGAAGTCCTGGTTTGGATCGTAATAGGTGGCTTGAACCATTTTGCTGGCACCCATATCTACCACCGAGACATCCTGCAGGTTGGGAGGAGTGGCATAACTGCGCTGATAGACGTGGTTGTGGCAGACCAGCAAAGCTGGATTGGTATAATCTCCCACAAAGAAAGACGGTTGCATCGTTCCAATGTCAATCGATATGCGCATGGTCATGCCCGATATGATCAAGCTGCTGCTTTGGTTTGGCCAGTCGCCAAAGGCAGGATCGGCGGTCAGGTCGCCGAAGTTGCAGGCGAGGTGCAGCTTGCCTCCGCTGACCACGGACTGGATATTGCCCAGTCGCTCAAAGGTCGGTTCCAGCTCTGATGTCATGCCCACCTTGTATAAGCCCGTTGAGATCACCCCAGTGATATTGAACGTATAAACCATGGCATACATAGTGGAATCACCGGTCACCGATTCGGGATTGATGATGCCCACCATATAGAGATTGTAGTTGGTCAAGGAGACCAATGTGGGAAAGGTACCGGTGGCATTTTCCAGCGTGGCATAGAGTTTACTGTCCGATACCGCGCTATAAGAGCCCGTCAGGTCCAGAGCGGGAATATCGATCATGACGGTATCACCCACGGCATCCTCGGCGACAAAAGCCATGGTGTTTAATGCCAACGGAAATCCATCACTTATCAGGTAGGCAGGATTCAGCGTCACCATCTCTTCACCCATATTATCCTCAACGGTTCTGACCCGATAACGCATATTCTGACCAACTTGATAAGGAACGTATGCCTCTTTAACTCCTACTGACTGATCGGTTAAGGGTTGTTCGATCCAGGCGGTGCCGCTGATGCTGGTATATAACGAGTATTCTGCCAATGAACCGGGCATGGTATCAAAACGGAGATAGACGTTTCCCCCGGCGCAAAGATCGCTGTGCCGCAGGAATTGCCACGGAGTGGTCTCCTGTGCCGGTACCAGCGCTACCAGCAGGATCATAACAGCAAGTAAAACAATGCTTTTCATTTACGTTCCTCCTCTTTAATGGGGACAGGAAACTGCCATCCGGTCAAACAGCCAATTACCATGCCGGTGAAAAGCCGTTGGACTGCTGTCCGGCAGTAAATTCCTTCCCGTATCTGAGAAAGTTCCTGTACATTGAATATGCCAGTTAAAGTAATCTCAACCCATGTTTTTGTCAATCAAAATCGTCAAATGCACTCCTCCTCCCTGCTTGATCACCTTAGTATAACCTTAGTATAACCTTACGACCGTAAGGTTATACTAAGGTTATACTAAGGTGATCAAGCAGGGAGGACAGGCCAAGCTCGTCTCCAACCGACCAGCTATCGGGTGGATTAGAAATTTATTGACAAAAAAAGGACATGTATTTCAATAATGCGATTCCTAAAGAGGAGAGAGAATTGGACGACAAGCAGAGCCGGCAAGAGCTGGAAAAGATGCTATTTCAAATACTTGGTCGGTTGACCAAGCCGAAGCGGGACTATCAGGATATCTGTGCGATCATCGTTGATCATGCCAAACGCTACACTGAAAGCACAGACGGATATATTGCCATGATCGATCCTGAAACGAGGGAATTGGTTGTGTATGACGGGGGTCTTTCGACGGACGGTAGTGTGCCCGGTTGTTTTACTACTCGCATAAATCCCTTGTCTGACGGATCTTATCCGGGTTTGCGGGGTTACGCCATCACTACCGGGGAGCCGTTCTACACCAATGACCCGGCTACTCATCCGTCTTATCGGGGGTTTCCAGCAGATCATATCCCGGTGCGAAATCTGATCTCGGTGCCGGTGCGGCTGGAAACACAGATCGCCGGATTGATCCATTTGAGCAACAGTAACCGGGATTATGATGAAGATGACATCGAAGTACTGAATCATATCAGTGAGTTTTTTGCCATAGTGATCAAGCACTGGCACTGTGAGACCCTGGTTCGGCAGCAAAAGTCCTATCTGCAGGCATTGATCGACAATTCCAAAGATCATATCTGGGCGATTGACCGTAATTTGCGCCTGACTGCCATCAATAGCCAGGCGAAAGCAGAATTTGAACGGATCGACCGGCGTGAGATCAAGATCGGCCATCGGGTGCTGGATGATGTTCCGGAATCTCTGAAAACCCACTGGATGCGCCTGTATGCCAGCGCTTTTGAGGGCTTTTCGCTCCACCTCATCGAATGTTCCGAATTCACAGAATACGAGTATCGTGAATTTTATGTGACGCCGATCGGTACCGATGGCGTGATCACGGGCGTATCGGTGCATTCTCAGAACGTAAGTGACTATGTGCGTTCGGACAAGACCATCCGGGCTTTGTATAGACAATTGCAAATGGCTCACAGTATCATAGACAAAGTAATGAACAACATTCCGGCGATCATCCTGGTCGTATCTTTAAAGACCTATCGCATTCTGTACATGAACGATTTTGCCAAAGGAGTGTATGGCGACGTGGTGGGCGGGATCTGTTATGAGAAATGCCATATCGATAAAACTGCGCCCTGTGAGGAATGCCCGGTTAGTGACCTGGTCAACAGCGATATTCCGGTATTAGCCAGGCAGAGCGATTTTCCAGTCGATGATCGCTGGTATCTCACCAGCAGTTCACTGATCGATTGGATCGACGGAGATCGGGCACAATTGCAGATAGCCATCGATATCACGGAACGGCTGATGGCACAACAGGAATTGGAACGCACCACAGCCCAATTGAAAAAGCTGAATGCCACCAAAGACCGGTTCTTCTCCATTATCGCCCACGATCTGAAAAGTCCCTTCATGGGAATATTCGGCTTTGCCGAAATGATCCACGATAGCTGTCGTAACCTGAGTTGTGATGAATTGGAGACATATAGCCGGATCATAGCCAATTCAGCCAGGCATACGCACGACCTGCTCCAAAACCTCTTGGTCTGGTCTCAGACCCAGACCGACGGGATTAAATTTGAGGCTGAACCCACCGATATCAAAGCCCTGATCGAGGAATGCGTGGCTTCCCATCACCTCTGCGCCATACAAAAGATGATCAGTCTGGAAAGCTCCGTGAATGTAGCGCACCGCGTCTGCGTGGATGGTAACCTGATCAGGACAATTATCAGGAATCTGGTGTCCAATGCCATCAAGTTTACCAATCCGCAAGCAGCGGTAAGGATCAATGCGGGATTGGAAGATCATGACCTGATCCTGAAGGTAAGCGATGACGGCGAAGGAATGAGCCCGGAACAAGTGCAGAACCTGTTCGCCATCGATACCGGAAACAGTAGATCCTACAACGGAAATGACGATCGCAAAGGCACGGGACTGGGCTTGATCATCTGCCGGGAATTTGTGATGCTGCACGGGGGGTCGATCAGCGTGAACAGCAAACCGGGACAGGGCTCAGTATTTACGGTAAGAATACCATTGCACCAAGATAAGGAACACCAGGACTGAAGTTCCGGGTGAAGGGACAGCGCCGAATGCAGGGGCACTTTCCCTCAGAGCGTAGCCCCGGAGGGAAGAAACCGTCAGCTTAGCCCCGGAGGGGAGGAACCATCAGCTTAGCCCCGGAGGGGCGACACCTTCCCAGGCAGGGTGTGCAGCGTAGCGGAACCCCTGCACATGAGATAAGAAACCGTCAGCTTAGCCCCGGAGGGGCGACACCCTCCCAGGCAGGGTGTGTAGCGCAGCGGAACCCCTGCACATGAGGGAAGACAAGCGGCGCTTTTGCAACAGACCCGACAGGGGCGAAAACCTCAGCTCCCTTTTAGTCACTACAGTCGCAGGATCTTGCGGGTCACGGAGGTGCCTGGCGTGGTCAAGCGGCAGAAATACACTCCCGTTGGTGCGGTCTTGCCGGTCTTATCCTTTCCATCCCAGATCATTTCGTGATTGCCGGCAGCGTAGCGTCCATCCGTCAACGTAGCGATATGC
>VGPI01000018.1 GCA_016875595.1 Candidatus Cloacimonadota bacterium | reverse complement strand
TCCATAAAAAAGACAAGAGTATGGCATAAACAGTGCAATAATCAATCATGAATGGGGTTTTTGCCAAACTTAGTGTCCGTTTTTGCCAAACTTAGTGTCCGCCGATAATCTCTATCAGAACAATCCCGGTTCTGCCGATCATCATTATCTATGGGTGCGTTGTCTCGATGATGTCTTGATCCAATTGACCGAAGCCCGTAAGCTGATTGCGGCACATCCCGATTATAAATGGGGTTATCGACTGATCCAGGCAGTGTATCAGATCAATTTCTTCAATAAACAGGACGTTTCTGAGCAACTACGTGATCTTCTCACTGAGAATTATCCTCTGGACAAGGATACCCTCGTTCGGGCATTCACCCTCTTCCCGGATGATGATTACACTCTTTACACCATGTACGAGATGAGTATGTGAATGGAGATTATGAAGCGGCTGAACGCTATTTGATGATACCGGATGCGCTTGATCGTCCCTGGCTGGAATATGCCACGCTGGTGCGTTTTGCCGAAAAGACCGGCCGGCTGGCACCTGTTAAAAAACACCTGCCGCTGCTGATCTCCAATGCCATCGCCTCTGGAGATATCGCACCGGTGGACAGCTTGATCATATATGCCTCCAATCTCGCTCCGCTGTTACTGAAGATTGAGGACTGGAAAGCGTTGGAAACGCTCTATCGCGACCATCCCGAACTTGCCACCGACCCTACTACCTATCGACCCTTGGTATCCATGCTGATCAAGCAAGATGATCTCACTGCCGCTATCGACCTAATCGAGGAAATGTACAGGCATGGGGTGGTGAATTATCGCACTCTGGATTCCACCCACGAATGGCTGCCACTGGCAAGAAATCAGCGCTGGGTGCGGCTGCTTTATGAAGCCAAACTGAAATGGGATAATGAAGAACCAGCCCGCAAAGCCAGAGTCCTTTCCAAAGTTATGAGAAAACGCGCTCCCGAATGGGAACTGCCCAATCCGGAAGGTAGTATGGTCAAACTTACCGATCTGAGAGGCAAGATCGTGATCCTCGATTTCTGGGCTACCTGGTGTGGTCCCTGCCGCCGTTTGATGCCGGTCCTCAATCAATGGATGCAAAAACAAATGCCGGAAGGAGTAGTGGTCATCTCCATCAATGTCTGGGAAACCGATACCGACAAAGCACTGGCATACTTCCAGGAAAGCAACTTCGCGATGAAGTTGCTGTATGGCTATGACAAACTCGCCACCGCTTATGGCGTGGAAGGCATACCACATCTCGCCGTGATTGACCGTGAGGGCTTCATCCGCTTTGAAGAAAACGGGTTTGATGATAATCTGGCGGATAATCTGACCTACTGGACGCAATTCCTTTTGGAACAGGAAAAGTGATAAAGCACCCGCTCTATTTTACAACACCCTTTGAGAAGGAGCCGGATTTAATCTGATATAATCCAAACCGATATTCACGTTCTGTCTTATAATCAAAACCATGAAAGCATTGTGGAACAAGGAATAAACTATCTGCAGAAAAAATTGGATAGTGATGTTTGAAAAACACTGACACAAATACGGCGAGGAAAATAAATGAGCGCAGGAATGAGCTTGTCATGAAAAGATAAGATATGAACAAACGAGGTAAATATGATGAACTCAAACAGAATGAAAAGAACTGCTTATCTACCGGAGAGCCCCTTCATTTATGCAAAAGATGTAGTAGGAGGGGTAGAGCCAGGGATATGGTTTTTGTTTGATTCTATAGGCAATCATATTACTACGCAATCATCGATGGACTTCTTCTTGATAAATAGTACATTGGTTAAGGAGTCTGGCGAGAATCCCCAAAAAGTGTTTAGTAGATGGTACATACCCAATCCTACGATTAGCTATCAAGATGGTTAGCTAGAATGAACATATCTAGAACCTGATTCTTTACATTACTACAGCCTTGATTCACCGTACTCGGAATATGACTTACTAACTCAGATTTCATCGTTTGGACATGACCGTATTCTAAGGATATTCACCAATTCGCTGATAGGTGGATCTTTCATGTATTGTAATTATGCTCCGCTGGAACAGCATCCTCAGGAGGTTAATAGCTTTGGTTTTGGGAGTCATAATCCGGTAATTAGACCCAATTCCTTTGAGATTACGACCATGAGTGTCCGTCTGCCCGATTCCATCGTCATTCTTGCTCTATGGACACATGACTTTCCTGCTGTCCACGGGTTTTACTTTCCCGCTCCTACGACTACTCAATATGGGTGCAGAGCTTTTACTCAGAACGACCTGCTCCATATTATCAACAATCAGGTGATCTATTCATATCATGTCGGTATTTCCACATCAGTATCAGATGAGGTGGCGGACATTCTTTCCACCGATCTTCTGATCTACCCCAATCCTGTTCAGTAGGGACAGTTGATCACCATCGAGTCATCTGCCAAACAGCCAACGATCATAGACAATTACAACCTCAAGGGACAGCGGGTGCAGACCCTCTCCCTGGACGAATTAGGAAAATGCCGGTGGAACCTGACCGATTCCCTGGGCAACGAATTAGCATCCAGACTATACATCATAAAACAGCGTGGGTATGATGACGCAAAGCCCCGTGACCTCATGCTAATTAAATAGTATCATATGTCTTTAGAATGGTATATGTCTTCGACCACTCAATAACCATCTCTTCCTTCAGTCCTTTCTGTTGACGACAAGATACTCGTATAATGACCGTACTTCATACGCTCAATGTAGGGTGAAACTTACAGAAGGATAGTATCCTGAAGCAAGGTAGGGGAGAGGGTTCAGAGCGCTGAGGTCAGATGACTCCCGCTCTGATCATATCGTGCATATGCAGCATACCCACTGGTCGGTGCTGTTTATCCACCACCGGCAGCATGGTGATCTTGTAGGTCTCCATCAGGTTGATGGCATTCACCGCCAGTTCATCCGGCGTTGATGCTTTCGGGTCATGGGTCATGCACTGGCTTGCGCTGCAATCCATTATCCTATGCTGTTTTTCCTGGAGATGGCGTCTGAGGTCACCGTCAGTGATGATACCGGTCAGGATGCCCTTATGATCGATCACCGCCGTGCAGCCGAGTTTTTTGGAAGTCATTTCCATGATCACTTCGCTCATGATCGTATCTTCGGAGACCACCGGCAACGCTTCTCCGCTGTGCATGAGATCGGACACCCTCAAGAGCAATCGTTTCCCGATCGTCCCGCCAGGATGGAACCTGGCAAAGTCCGTGGCGGTAAAGCCCTTTTCCCGTAGCAATGCGATTGCCAGGGCATCACCCAGAGCCAGAGCGACGGTCGTGCTGGCAGTCGGCACCAGTCCGAAGGGTTCATATTCTAACGGCACGGAGCAATCCAACACGCAATCGGCATGCTGTGCCAAAGGTGATTCCGGATTGCCGGTCAAGGCGATCAAAGGGATCTGCATGAACTTGATATAGGGAATGATCGAGAGCAGTTCAGCCGTGGAACCGCTATTGGAGATGGCGATCACTACATCGTCAGCGGAGAGCATACCCAAATCCCCATGGATCCCTTCCGCAGCATGTAAAAAGATGGAATTGGTGCCGGTACTGGCAAGCGTGGCGCTGATCTTGCGGGCGATGATACCGGTCTTACCCATGCCGGTCAGGACTACTTTCCCCCGGCAGGACATGATCAGTCCAAAAGCCCCTTCCACGCTATCCGCATCAAGGTTTTCCGCGGTGCGCAGGATGGCTTTTGCCTCCAGATCCAGTTCCTGTCTGATGATATCGGATATCCGGCTCATCTTCAGAGCTCCGCTTGGATCATTTCCATTGCCTGTGCGATGCTCATCACACCCAGGTCGCCCCTGGTATGACGGCGCAGGGTCACGTTCCCGCTTTCCGCTTCGTTCTTGCCCACGATGCACATATAAGGGATCTTCTTCAGCTCGGCTTCTCTGATCTTATAGCCGATCTTCTCTCCGCGCAGGTCACATTCGGCACGCCAGCCACGGGCAAGGAATTGCTTTTGCAAGTCCTTCGCATAATCGATCTGGCTGTCGGTAATGGGCAGGATCATCAATTGCACCGGGCAGAGCCAGAGCGGCAGGTTCCCGGCGTGGAATTCCAGCAGAGTGCCAAAGAAGCGCTCCACAGAACCAAGGATGGCGCGATGGATCACGAAGGGCCTGTGTTGGGCATTATCCGCCCCGATATAGGTCATGTCAAAACGCTCCGGCAGATTGAAGTCAAACTGGATGGTGGTACATTGCCAGGCACGGTTCAGCGCATCCTTGATCTTGATATCGATCTTGGGTCCGTAGAAAGCGCCACCGCCTTTGTCCACTTCATATTCGATGCCGAGCTTTTCCAGTGCGTGACGCAAACTCTCGGTGGCGGTCTCCCAGTCCCTGGGATCGCCCACCGCCGCATCGGGCATGGTGGAAAGATAGACCAGGAACTTGTCAAAGCCAAAGTGCCTCAGCATCTCGAAGGCAAAGATGATCAGATCATTCACTTCATCGTCCAATTGCTCGGGAGTGCAGATGATATGCGCATCGTCCTGAGTGAAGCCACGCACCCGCATCAGACCGTGCAAAACGCCCGATCGCTCATAGCGGTAAACGGTGCCCAGTTCACCCAGGCGCAGAGGCAGATCACGATAACTATGCAGATTGGATTTATAGACGCTGAGGTGGAAGGGGCAGTTCATCGGTTTGATGTAATAATCCTGTCCTTCCACTTCCATAGCGGCATACATGCTTTCTTTGTAATAGCCGAGGTGACCGCTGGTCTGCCACAATTGCGCCCGTCCGATATGAGGGGTATAGACCAGTTTATAGCCATGACGGATGTGTTCGTCCTTCCAATACTGCTCGATCAGATGGCGGATCATGGCACCATTGGGATGCCAGAGCACCAGCCCTGGTCCCACCTCGTCATTGATGGAAAAGAGGTCAAGGTCTTTACCAAGCTTGCGATGGTCTCTCAGTTTCGCCTCTTCCAAAAAGCGCAGGTATTCATTGAGCAGTTTGTTATTGGGGAAACTGATGCCGTATATTCGTTTGAGCATCTTGTTCTTCTCATCGCCACGCCAATAGGCACCGGAGGTCTTGAGGAGTTTGAATGCTTTAATTTTGCTTGTATCCAGAATATGCGGTCCGCGGCAGAGGTCGATGAAATCGCCCTGTTGATAGGTGGAGATGGTGTCTCCATCGGGGATCTCGGAGAGGATCTCGATCTTGTAGGTCTCATCCATGGCGCTGAATTTCTGCACCGCTTCCGCTTTGCTCAATTCCTTGCGTTGATAGGGGAGAGCGCTGGCTGTAAGTTCCTTCATCCGGTTCTCGATGAGGACAAGCTCTTCATCGATGAACGACTCATCCCGGTCAAAGTCATAATAAAATCCGTTCTCGATGGCGGGTCCGATGGCGATCCTGACTTGGGGAAAGAGCTGTTTGACCGCCTGTGCCATCAGATGGGCGGTGCTGTGCCAATAGACGTCCTTGCCCGCATCGGAATCAAAGGTATGGAAGCGGACGGCTGCATCATGCTCGATGAGCTGATCCAGGTCTTTGAGGACGCCGTCGATCTCGGCGATGATCGATGCCTCAGCCAGACGCGGACTGATATCCTGCGCCACCTGATCGGCTCTGACGGGTGCCGGATACTGGCGTTGAGAACCATCCGGAAGTGTGATCATTACTGACATTCTATATCTCCTGCCGGATACCGTGCATCAGGCATCCGGTGCTTGTTTTTATCTGTTTTGATAGTTTTTCGGACTAATTTCTGAACTCGGCTGATTTGTCAAGATTGCCTTTACAACCTCGTGAGGCGCATGGCATTCAGGACGGCGAGGATAGTCACTCCGACGTCGGCGATCACCGCTTCCCACAAGCCACTGATCCCGATCGCACCACCCGCCATGACCAAAGCCTTGATCCCCAGTGCCAATACCACATTCTGCACCAAAATTGTGTAACTGAGCCGTGAGATCTCAAATGCCTTGAGAAACTGATCCGGACGGTCGTTCAACAGCACGATATCAGCCGATTCCACCGATGCCTGATTACCGATCTCGCCCATGGCAAAACTGATGTCCGAGCGCGCTATCACCGGCGCATCATTCAAGCCATCACCGGCAAAAGCCACGATCCGCGGCGCTTTGTCCGCTATCTGCTCAAAGCGGTTGATCTTGTCCTCCGGCAGCAGTTCCGCTTCAAAGCTGTCCAGAGCCAGCTCCTTTGCCACCTTTTCCGCTTTTTGACGGCGGTCGCCACTCAGCATCACCTGCATGCCCACACCCAAGTTACGAAGCCGGTTCAGCATCTCCGGCATCCCGCTTTTGATCTCATCGCTAAAGGTCACAAAGCCGAGGTATTGATAGTTCTTGATCACGTAAATGACAGTTTCATCGCTGTCCACGGGATCGAAGACCATATCCAGCGAACGCATGAATTCATAGGAACCCACGGCAAGATCGTCTCCATCATAAGCCATGGCGATGCCCTGTCCGGGGATCTCGCGGAACGCCTCCACCTGGCGGGGATCGAACTTGCCCTGATGATAGGACTTGATCGCCAGCGCTACCGGATGATTGGATGAATACTCACAGACGTAAAGCGCTTCCAGCATTTCCGCTTTGGAACTCTGATCAGTGTGATGAACTTGCTGAACCTTGAGCTTCCCTGAGGTCAGCGTACCCGTCTTGTCAAAGACCAGCGTTTTCACCCGGCGCAGGTTGTCCAACACGTTGCTGCCCTTGAAGATAATACCCTGCTTGGCGGCATAGCCGATGCCGGCGAAATAGGTGAGAGGTATGGATATGACCAATGCACAGGGGCAGGAAACCACCAAAAAGACCAGGGCGCGCTTGACCCACATCCCCAGATCAGCACCCAGAAGGAGCGTGGGCAGAAATGCCATCAACGCCGCTGCCAGAACCACGGAAGGCGTGTACCAACGGGCAAAGCGGGTGAGAAACTGCTCCGTCCGGCTCTTGCGATGAGCGGCGGATTCGATCAAACGCATGATCCTCGCCACCGTGCCATCGGCATCCCTGGCGGTCACTTCGATCTCCAAGCGTCCATCCAGATTGATGAAACCGCTATTGACCAGGGAACTTCTATTCACCAAGCGCGGATCGGATTCACCCGTGATGATCGCCGTATCCACCGTTGATTCACCCTTGCGGACAATGCCATCCAGCGGAATTCGCTCACCCGGATTGACCACTATGACCGCACCCACCAGCACTTCGCCCACAGGAGTATCGCTCACTTCCGCACCTCTCAGGACATGGGCAAAATCAGGTCTGAGCGACAGCGTCTTTTCAATCGATTCCCGTGAACGCTTTATCGCTCTGTGCTCAAAGTATTTGCCGATCTCATAAAGCAGCATGACGGCGATCGCCTCGGTGTATTCACCTAAGATAATGGCACCGGTCGTGGCGATCGTCATCAGCCAATTCTCATCAAAAAACTGCCTCCTGATCAGCTTTCTGAAGGAGGTGAGGATCACGCTGTGTCCCACTAACAGGAAAGAGGTGATCGCCAGCACAGATGTAGCCATCGCCTCCATTGTCAATATATAAGATACAATGAATAAAAGTATTCCACCAATGATAGGTAACCAATGTTTTATGTTATTGTCCTTTGCATGCTCATCAACGTCAATGCTCTCAAACTTCACTCCCGGTTCGATCTGATCCGCCAGGGCATTCAATACCTCGATCAATCCCTGGTCTTTTGCCGTCATACTGATGGTCAGCACTTTCCTCGTGAAATCCAGATGTGCATTTTCGATCGAGGGATGGCTCTGGATCGCATCCTCGATCTTGGCGCTGCAGTGTGCACAGTCGAGATTATTGACCCGATACTTCTCTTTTACCATGTTACTGCTCCCGGATGTGTGCCAGTGCCGTGGCATACAGATCATCCACATGCCGGTCATCCAGCGAGTAAAAAACCATCGTGCCTTCCTTGCGGCTCTTGACCAAACGGTTGAGCCGCAATATCTTCAGCTGATGCGAGACCGCCGATTGCTGCATCCCCACCAAAGCCGAAAGATCATGCACGCACAATTCCGTGCAGGATAGATAATAGATGATCCGCAAGCGGGTGGGATCGCCAAAAACCTTGAAGAACTCCGCCAGTCGGTCAATCTCCACTTCCGGCGGCATCCCGCTTACCATCCGCGTCACATCATCCGATGATATTTGTTTGCAATTACATACCAGCATCGCACTCTACTCCTATATGAATATGTGTTCATGTATTATAGGGATGCCCTGGTTGTCAAGGGTTATCTGCTTCCATTTTCATTTTCTTAACAAAATGAGCCATTTACATCGGTAACCGATAAATCAATCTCTGGATTACCTTCACCTGATCAATCACTTGCATTCATATTCATCGATAGGGAGTGTCAGACAAAGCCCCGTAGGGGCGTCACAATGTTAGGCAGGGTGTGGAGCGAAGCGAAACCCCTGCGCCACAAATGAATTCTCCCCAAAAGAGCCCGGCAAGGGCGAAACACCAGACAAAGCCCCGGAGGGGCGTCACAATGTTAGGCAGGGTGTGGAGCGAAGCGAAACCCCTACACCACAAATGAATTCTCCCCAAAAGAGCCCGGCAAGGGCGAAACACCAGACAAAGCCCCGGAGGGGCGTCACAATGTTAGGCAGGGTGTGGAGCGAAGCGGAACCCCTGCGCCTCAAATGATCTCTCCCACAAAAAGCCCGGTAAGGGCGACACATCATGATTACCGTGTGTCGCCCCGACGGGGCTTGATAAATATTTGGATCCCAATTGCAGGGGTTCCGCTTCGCTTCACATCCTGCCTAATTATGTGTCGCCCTTTCAGGGCTGATGACTTTTGCTATATTATATCTAATTGATCCACTGCTCATTACGACAACCACAAAATCTACAACCCGGGATTTGTCTTGACAAAAAAAGCGATCCCAAAAACAAGCGACACACATCAACTTAATACGACTCGTTGCGGGGGCGTAGTTCAGTTGGTCAGAACGTCTGCCTGTCACGCAGAAGGCCGCGAGTTCGAGTCTCGTCGCTCCCGCCACCCTACTTCATCCAACAAACCCTCCTCCTCATATGACATATTCTGTATCTAATCATCAATCAATCAACATGCTTATAAACGAGCATTACCCTATCCCTATGTATCATAATCATTTAACTATCCTTTCCCTGTGTCCTCCTTACTTGATAACCTGAGTATAACCTTAGTATAACCTTACAATCGTAAGGTTATACTAAGGTTATACTCAGGTTATCAAGTAAGGAGGAAGATAGTAAAGTGCTGCTATCTGACTATCAGGAAGTGAGATGGGTAATCAGTTATTGTAATGCACTGCAGTGCAGTAATATCGCACACTATTCTGTCGGTGTTTCTTTTGCAACAGGCCAGTTTCGCATGTAGTGGAAACGGACTAAAAGAGAATATACTGATGCGAGGATGGTTCACCAGTACTGGCATCCTGCATTACTGGAGGAGTGATATTGAAAAGTTTGGAGCACAAATCGAATTATTTATGTAAAAATCATAAATAATCCTTGACCTAATTAATGTGGTAGAATACATGGAAACCAACATGTCACTGAGCATTGCGATGAGATCAAACAATGAGAATAGTCTTACTGTAGTGGTTCTCTCGAATGTTTGATGTTGCTATCAGTCGCCATAATCGGTAAATGATAATGACATGCAACATACTAGCTCATTGAAGGAGGAATCAATGAAAAGAGTAACAGCGGCACAGTCAAGTAGCCTAGGGTTCAATGCTGTTAAGAAATTGACGATTACAGCATTGATGGCGTTTTCTATTGTCCTATGTGTGGGATATGATATTTATGTAAATCCCACTTTTAGCCCCAATCCACAAAATCGAGAGTATCCAACCATACAGGAGGCTGTTTATCATGCATTTGATGATACCTTGCCTGAAAATGACCCGAATGATCCACCCGTAGTTCGAATTCTATTATCAGATCACACACATATCAACAATGGGCTTACCATCGATTTCACATTCAATTACATATACCACAATGTGAAAAGCATCATTATTCAAAGTTCCTCGGGGAATAGGGATTTATGCATAATACGAAGGAATATGGGAGCAGATAACGTTATAAGTGTAAGTGGGGATCAGCAAAATTCTCTTAAGATATCAGATGTTACAATATCAGGTATTGACAATTTGAATGGTATTTTGATAGGAAGCTCAACCCGTCGAAGTTTCGGAATTCTTGAGGTTGAAAATTGCCTAATGCATAATACAGCCAATGGAGTGCGTATTGAATTACAAAATGCAACTGATATACTCATCCATCATTGTTCATTTGTGATGTCCTTTAACCACAATGGTATTTCCCTATGGAACTATCCTTATAATGGGATTCTTAGTTCAATTCGCATACAGGATTGTAATTTTGATGGTGGAGTCGCCATGAATATGAGCGCTTACAATCAATACAATATTGTTGTATCAAGAAATACATTCATAAACACTGGAATTATTATTGGTGGGAATATGGAAACTTCCGGTGCGCTTATTGAAGAGAACACGTTTACGACCAATTCAAGGCTGATTGTTGGTAGTATTAGCGCTAGTATTAATAGAAATAAATTTTTTCATATCTATGGTTATCAAGCTGTAGATGTATATAATCAAGGATACTACAACATGATTGCTTCTATCGACTCTAATTTATTCTTCGAAGTTAATCATCCAATTCGTCTACATCATAGTGTAGGTCTAATGTCACGTATATTATCATCAATCGAAAATAACTCATTTCTTTATACTCAACGCGCCATACTAATAGATGTGCCAACAACAAATGCAGGCTATCAAACCATAGTACAATGCTTTCGGAATAACTTGTATGTTTACTCATCAACTCAGCCTTTTGTATTTGAAGGGAATCATGTCCCATCATACGCGCATACAATCCCAGTCTCATACTCTCACTTTGAATCTGAGTTCCCACTAAACAGCTATGTTTCAATTGATAATGAAACTGTAACATTCGGCGACCCTTACATCGAGATCGATGCAGCGAACCACAGCTATACCTTGCAGTGGGAGGAGGGAATCAAGAGTCCCTGTATCAATACCGGTTATCCAGGTGAGAATTATGAGCTGACGGATCTGGATGGAACTCCGCCCGATATCGGGAGCGTGTATTATCCGCATGTAGCTAAGAAATACACTTTTCAGGATCGTCCGCCGGAGCCCTATATATTCTGGATGTGCTTCCCGGTAGTAGATAACCGCTCCAATCCGACCGGACAGCAATACTGGAACGAACTGGGGTATATGTTTTACGAGCATATGCTGGGGGCACCTAACAACTCTCAACTCAATTCCATTTTATGGAGTTACAACGGGAACGATGGGTCGGTCTTTTTCAATCAATCATGGCAGAACGCAGATGTCCGTTCCTATCCACCTATCGGTTACAAAGTCAAGCTCAATGTATCTCAACCCTATTGGATTGAGGTCAATGGCTTCCGTTCGGATCCGGAGACCACTCCGGTCGCCTGGGTGGAGCGTGATGTCAATAACAACCTGTTCAGCAACTGGGTGGGTTACTTTGTTCCGCAGTCCCAATGTGCTTATTACTCATTGAACCGATTTCTCCCCGGTAGCGATCGTGAAACCTATCTGGATTATGTCTATAGCATCAAGACGCAGTGGTGGTCAACACACCGGCTGCGTTATGAACATGGCAGTCCGTGGATTATAGGATTGGATAGGTTTAAGTTTATGGAAGGCGATGTGGTGGTGCTGCAACTACTGCCTGATGCTCCGGCGGAGATGTTCTGGAACGTGCTGCCAGAACCCAGTGCACCATACGTCCGCCCGGAAGCACAGCAGTTCAGTTACGAGGAAAAGCTGGATTACACCCCGGTCTATGTGGAGTTCGATCCCGATGATATGCCGGATGAGGTGGGGATCATGGTCAATGGCAAGTGTTATGGCGCTGCCGTGGTTGATGCCGAGGTGATCGGGATCAATTACTATGCCGATGATGACAAAGCCGCCGGCTTTGAATTGTGCTTCTACTATGCCGGCAAGGGCAAGGTGATCAAGAACAACTGGCGGGTCTTCAATCCGGAGACACTCGTCTTTGAGGATAGCGCGCTGCTTTCAGGATCAAATAACCAGTTCCATTACCTATCCTTCCAGCGGGATAGCGGCAGTTCGCCTATCCCTTTGCAGACCACTCTGGAGCCCAATTATCCCAATCCCTTCAATCCGGAGACCCGGATCAGCTTTACACTGGCATCCGAAACTCCGGCACGCTTAGATATCTACAATCTGAAAGGACAGCGGGTAAGGACTCTGGCGGATGGAACCTTGAGACAGGGACGCCACACCGTGGTCTGGAACGGTCGGGACGATCAAAACCGGGCAGTTGCCTCCGGGGTATATTTCTACCGCTTATCCATGCCGCAGCAGTCAATGACCCAGAAAATGATGTTGCTCAAATGAATCAGATAGTCGTAAGCCGTTCCCGTCCGCTGGCGGGAACGGCATCATTGAACGTAGGGGCGGATTCCAATCCGCCCTATGAGATAGGTCGCCTCAGGATAGCGACCCTACGATCCAGCTTTCGGGTAGGGGCGCTTTCCCTCAGCGCCCCAGTTCAGGAGCAGAAATGAGGAAGCAGATACTGAGCGTAATCTTCTTGATCCTGGCAGTTGGTATGTCCGGGGTGATCCGGCGGGTGGCATTGGACGGCAGCCAGGATTATACATCCATCCAGGCGGCGATTGATGCCTCGGCACACAGCGATACGGTATTAGTGTATCCTGGCAGATATTATGAGAACCTGATCTTCGGTGGCAGGAACATCACGCTTGCCAGTTTGGAACTGACTACCGGAGATATTGACTACAAATACACCACCATCATTGACGGAAACCAGAACGGCTCGGTGATCATGATCCGGAATGGGGAATCCAATGTCGTGATCAGGGGATTTACTATTACCAATGGAAGCGGGTATTATGCTTCTATATACAACACGACAGTGGGTGGTGGGATCAATATAGTAGGATTGACCAATCCTCGGCAGGTGTATATTGTAAACAGCCTCTTTCATGGTAATAATGCAGATTTTGGTGGTGGTTTAAGTGCCAGTGCCTGTAACTTATATCTCAGTGGAACGACCATCCGGGATAATCAAGCTTCATACGGGGGTGGCATAAGATACCAGGACAGTGGAAACAATCCCTGGCAGATGCATTTCGATCCGGTCAACCGTTGCAACATCTACCGCAACTATGCCGCTTCTGGTGCCGATATCAATACCTATTGGGTCAATCACACCCATGTGGTGGTTGATACCTTCACTGTGATGAACCCCTGGAACTTCTATGCCAATGGGATCCCATATATTCCTTCTAACGACATCCCCTTCACCTTTGACATCCTGAATAGCATTCACGAGGAGGTCAATCACGACCTCTACGTAGCACCCTGGGGGGATGACGGCAATAGCGGGCTGAGTCCGGCTGATCCGCTCAAGACCATTTATCAGGCGGTTTACCGCATCGCGTCCGACCCGGATGATCCGAAGACCATCCACCTTGCCGATGGGCTATACTCGACATCTCTGAACGATCAGATCCTGCCGATATCGATCAAAGACCATACCCGGGTAGTGGGTCAGTCAATCGAGCATACCGTGATCGATTGTGAAGGGCAGATATTCTGTGCATCACCAGCTTATGGCAGAGACTTAATCCTTAGACATTTTTCAACGAGAAACTCAACCCTATTATTCTATACAACGAGTCCTGAAATCGTCCTTTTACAAGACATTAACGCTAGATATATGCCATATTTTGAGGGCATTGCCAATATGATATTGTTTGAGAGATCAGTAGGTTATATTATTGACAATGTATCTTTTAGCGATTTGTCTTCACACGTGTTATACCTTATTTATACTAGTCGGTTTGACGGTGAATGCAGTATTCGAGAACTGAAGATCAAAAATGTAACTGCCCCTGATGGTCTGCGGTTGCTTGATGTTAATGGCAATGGCATAGTAACGCTTGACCGATGCAGTTTTACGGGTAATAACAGTCCATCGGGTGATCAGTTTACCTCAAACATGATGTTTCAGATATCGCCATCGCAGAGTGCACAGCGCTTGCGGGTGGAGATCAGCAATTCGCTGTTTGCCGGCAATCATCAGGGCAGATTCGATCACATGGCGCATGTCCGGGCATTGAACGATACGGTCTTCATCAGTAACTGCACCTTTGCAGATAATACCGGCGGTTCCTATCCTCTGGCGGTGAGCGGGACATCGGTATTGACCAATAATATCTTCTACAATCCTGCCCTGACGGCTGAGGTTCTGATCCCCAATCTGAATAGTAGCGGGATCATCTCGCGGGCAGAATTCAATTACAACAATATCCGCAATGGGATCAGCGGCGTGGTCAATCCCAGCTTTATCAATCAGATGCTGTGGGGGACGGGTAATAGCAGCGAAGAACCGCTCTTTGCCGGCGATGGGGATCATCCTTACCTCTTGTCTGCGCTCTCGCCTTTGATCGATGCCGGTGATCCGGGGTTCGGCACGGAGCATCTGGGTGACTGGGATCTGGGGCATAATGAGCGCTTTTGGGATGGCGACGGCGATGGCATAGCGCGGGTGGACATCGGTGCCTATGAGTATCAGGAGATGCCGGTGCCGGTGAACCTGACGGCGGAGATGCTGGAGAGGATCATCCTTCTGCAATGGGAGATGCCGGTAATGGGACGGGGCTTGAATGGCTACCGGGTCTATCGGAATGGTGCTTTACTTACCGGGATCGCTGATGCAGCACTGATGGAGCACTATGATCTACGGGCGCCGGTGGGGACGAATGTCTATCAGGTGACGGCGGTCTATGGGATAGTGGAGACGGCTGGCAGTAATCCGGCGACGGTGGAAGTGACGCCGGTGGCGGATGAGACGCAGGTTCCGCCGCTCTATGCCCTGAGCATCTCACCCAATCCTTTCCGGGAGGTGGCGGTGATCCAGTATCACCTGTCCCGTCAGAGCCGGGTGAGATTGGAGATCTATAACCTCAGAGGACAGCGGGTGCGGACGCTTAGTGATCAGATCCAGCCGGCGGGGGAATATGCCTTTGCCTGGGATGGCGCTGACCCTGAGGGCTGGAATCTGGCATCGGGCATCTATCTGCTGCGCCTGCAAGTCGAAGGCAGAAAGCCGGTCGTCCGCAAGATCACGCTGCTCCGGTGATCATTGATTATCAGCTTATATTCCAGTTTTGGGTTTACCTCCTGCCATCTGATGAGTGCAGTTTCTTTTTGACAAAAGAGGGGTCAAATTAATCCTGTCACTATGGCGTTGATCCCGGTGGGGTCAAACAGCGTAAATACCAGGCAGAAGCCTGATTTAAGAGCCCAAGGAGATATCCTGAGATAGATGGATCTAATATATAAAAGCGTGTTCCAGATAGCCAATTTGATGATTGAAGGTCTGTGGCTACTGCTGTATCCATTTATCTATATGATCCTGCGGCTGAAGGGTTATGAGCAGAGCCTTGCTTTGGACTTTCCCGATACCGCAGGTGGGTTTGTGATCCATGCCGCTTCGGTGGGGGAGGTCAATGCCGTTAAGCCCTTGATCAAATCGCTTTTGAAGCAGTATCCTGCCAGCCGGATACTATTGACGACCAATACCCGGAATGGTTTGAAGACCGCCAGAGGGATACATCCGGATCTGGTGGCAAGGATCGCGCCGCTGGATCTGAGGATATTGAGGTGGGTGCAATTGAAGCGTAGCAAGCCCGCTCTGATCATCATCATGGAGACAGAGCTGTGGCTGAATCTCCTGTGGGCAGCCCGTTTGCGTCAGATCCCGGTGCTGTGGGTAAATGCCCGGATGTCGGAACGCTCACTCAAACGCTATCTGAAGATCAAGCCGCTGCTCCGTAGTTTTGAGCCGGTGATCAAATGCATATGTGCGCAGAGTGATGCGGATGCGGTGAGGTTCAGGACTTTGTTTGATACCAGAGTCGTGGACTGCGGCAATCTGAAGTTTGCCCTTGATCTGCCGGAATATGATAAGGACGAACTGAGAAGGCAGTGGCAATACGAAACAGATAATTTTATAATCACTTGCGGCAGTACCCGACCGGGGGAGGAGAAGCTCTTTTTAGATGTATTCAGACAATTGATTGATACAATTCCACAAGCGCGGATCATCCTCGCTATCCGGCATCCGGAGCGCTTGTCCGAGGTTATCAATATCCTTAACGAGGAGCCGTATTCCTTGCATTCCCAAGGCGGTAAGCCACACAATATCCATATCATCGACACTATCGGTCATTTGAATGAGGCATACGCCATCAGCGATGTAGCGATCGTGGGCGGGAGTTTCTTTGACTTTGGTGGACATAACCCCCTGGAACCGGCTTATTATCAAAAGCCGATCCTGATGGGTAAATACCATGGCTCATGCGTGGATTCGGTGCGTAAATTACTGGATAATAATGCCATTATCATCACTGAACCAGAACATCTGTTCGCTGAAATCCTCAATCTCTATAAGGATAAGAACTTAGGTAGGGAGATGGGGGAGAGGGCAAAAAGGGTCTTGACGCAATATCAGCATTCTCTGAATGTTCACCTGAATGAGATCATGAGAGTAATCGAGCATAAATGAAACGCCAGGCAATGTTTTACGAGAAAAGCGAAGCAGGGGATGTCCGTTGCCTGCTCTGTCCCCACATGTGTCTGATCCCATCGAATGGAACTGGCAGATGCCGTAGCCGAAAAAACGATGGGGGAGAGCTGGTCGCTGTGAGTTATGGACGACATATCGGCTTGAGCATCGATCC
>VGPI01000017.1 GCA_016875595.1 Candidatus Cloacimonadota bacterium | reverse complement strand
TGGGCATCGGAAAAAGTGATCGAAACTCTGATCGATCTGAAAACCACCCCTACCCCCGTTCATGATAAAAAAGTGGACATCAAGACCGACAAATCTCTCTCAGATACAAAGACCCTTGCGTAACAAAGGGGTGGATAATGAAAATCGGTCGTAAAAGGAAGAGCAAAGCGGAAATTCCGACCGCATCAATGTCTGATATCGCCTTCCTGTTGATCATCTTTTTTATGGCAACCACCAAGTTTGACGTGAAGGAAGGCATCAGGATGGTTTTACCCCAAGCGGCACCAGATGATGCTCAGAAAACAGAAACGATAACATTGACCGAAAAGGAAATGACCCGGATCCAGATCACGCCCACCGGATTAATTGCCATCAACAATGATGCACCCGCTGACATTGATACTCGAAGATTGGATGCCATTATTAGTCAGAAACTCAATGAAAATGGGGAGATGATCTTCAGAGTGATTACAGACCGCGACGCCAAATATAACGACATGATAAGGGTCGTTGACCGGCTGAAAGCCGCCAACGTGGAAAAGATATCGCTTTCGACCAATTAGAGGTGGTGATATGGCAAAGATAAAAAAAGAAAGACAGAACTATACGAACATACCCACCAGTTCGATGTCCGATATTGCTTTCCTGCTGCTGTTGTTCTTCATGGTCTCCACGGTGTTCGTACAGGAAAAGCAATTCTGGGTGGAACGTGAGGCATGGCCACTGGCTGAGAGTATCGAACGTATTCCCCGAAACCACACTACAACGATTTATGTGATGCGTGACGAGACCATCCTGATCGATGATATCCCTACAAGGATCGATACGGAGGAGGATGTATTCGTTTCGGACACACTGATCAAAAAGCGAAATGATGATCCAGATTTGGTCGTTTGTTTCCGAACGCACCGGGAAACGAAATATGGTGCTATGTCTGATGTTATGAGGCAGCTACAAGCAGCAAATACGTTGCTTGTAGCGTTCGAAACCCAACGTCGGCAGCAGTAGGAGGCGTGAGTATGATCAGTAAGATCAATGACTGGAAAGATATTGCCAATGCCCAATTTGACAAAGCCCTTGCTTTGGCGCTTGTCTTGTTGCTGTTTGCCGTAATGGTCACGCCCAATATTGATATAAGTCGGCAAAAATTCTCCGTAAAGCAAATGGAACTGGTTGATATCCCGATGGAAGAACGTGAGAAGATCACTCCTCCGGAAACGGATATCCAGATCGATATCCAGATCCAGATCAGTGACGAATTGGGAACGGATCAATTCGCGGTGGAGAAGTACGAACAAGCCTTAGCCCAAATCGGCAATATTGACCGAACTACTCGGGAAACTGGTAGAGTTGATGAGTCTATGGTTGAGTTTGTCCCTTATGATGATCCTCCTGTGATTGTGGGTAAATTGAGCCCTGAATATCCCGCTTTTGCCAGACGAGCAAACCTTCAGGGGACGGTTGTTCTTGAAGTGGAAGTCTATCGTGACGGCTCGATCGGTGATATTAGAGTCAGGCGGTCGCTGCAAGCCGGGCCGGGTGGTCTGGATGAATCAGCCATAGCCGCGGTAAGAAAAGTAAAGTTTCAGCCTGGAAAAAGCAGTGGTCGTCCAGTCGATACACTGGTGATAGTTCCGGTGGAATTTCGAATTGAATAGAACTGGGAGCGTTTGATGAAGTTATTAAAATTATCGATTTGTACGGCACTGTTATTGGTGTTATGTGCAACCGCGGCGTATGCCGCATCGGCTGTTCCATCGGGCGGATCAAAGCGACTTGATCTATCCCGTTGGCACAACGTTGGGAATATCTGGCTCCGCGTAAGCAACTACGGATTCTTTGGTTCAGGTGATGATGTGGTTCCCCAATATCCTTCTCTGGAGTATCCAGGAGGAAGCGGTATTGATTATCTCTATCAGGGTGCCTTGTGGTTTGGAGCCAAAAAGTATCGTCGGAATGCCGCTGGTAGAAGGTTATACTGGGTGGCGCAAAATCCCTCTGCCGACAGTAGTGCGGTGATTGCCGAAAATGATCCCGGCTGGCATGCCGGTTTGAGACCGGTTATCGATACTCTGACCACAGTCGGCTTTGACGGGGATAAGGATCTTTATGAGTTTTTACCGGCATATAATCCCCTGGTTACAGGGAATGCTGCGGTTCAAGACCTGTATAATCTCTATAATCCGAATGATGAAACAGCAACAGCCTCGACCCGGCAACAACGACGGGGATTGGATGATGACGGTGATGGTATCATTGACGAGGACTTCGTTGGCTATTCATTCCCATTGAGGACGGCATCTGAACTTCCGGTGGTGTTTCAGTCCTTTGGTGGGTTGCATCTCTTTCAAACGAACAATTACAACATTGTATCCGATGGATTGAACAATGAGATCTGGTTTCCGCTGGGATTTATGGATCTTTCAAAAAAACAGCATCCCAGTCATCCCTACGCCTTTACTTATCCTTATGATGATGATTCCGATGGTTTGATCGACGAGGATGGTGCACCGGTATCTGAGCAGGATTATATCTCATTTTACTATGACTATTGTCCGCTTGGAACGGTGGGAGACCGTGATCTGGGTATCTCACGCAGCCAGAACACCCACGTTCCGCTCAGCGTCAGCGTTCGGCAGATGTCTTATCAATGGAGCTTTGATTACATCAGGAACCTTGTGTATGTCGAATTCAACATAACAAATATGAATATCGCCTCACAGGACACGCTCTTTGACTGTGCAATGGGTATCTACATGGACTGTGACGTCGGTCCGCAAACCTGGGGTCCGGAAAAAGCCAGTGATGATGTCTCCGGCTATGTCAAGGGAACAGGATACGAATTTGCCTATACCCGTGATCACGACTATGATGGGGGATTGTCTCCCGGTATCGTTGGTTCCCGGGTCTGTACTCCTGACCCGGAGCAGTTGAAATTCCATTGCTGGTTCTGGAACGTTGGCGATGGCCCGGACGATTTCCGCCCCCAAAACATGAGTTTTGCCCCACGGAAAACAGCTAATGAGAAATATTGGCTATTGACGGGGAAAAACCCCAATGACATAAAGTTCCAGCCCCTTAGACCAGAGCAGGATGATGTGATGGAGTATGAACAACCATCACCTGACGACACGCGTTTCCTTTTCGCGTTCTATGGTGCGCAGCCCGGCACCGCTGATTATGATGATCCTGACAAACGCTGGCATCTGGCACCAGGAAAGACCATGAAAATCGTTATCGCCGTATTCCCCGGCGACAATAAGGAAGAACTCAAGAGAACCGCACGCTGGGCAAAGGAGATCTATGGACAGGCGCAAACCCTCACCACAGTGATCCTACCGGATACCTTCCCTCACTATAATCCGCCCGAGCCGCCGGAAATTCCCCGGCTCTATGCCGAGATGGTGGATGATGGAGCCCGTATCGACATGTATTGGGACAATCGTTCCGAGTTCTCTTACGACACCAAAACTGTCAGTACCGCCATTATCGGCTGGCAGGATCCCAGTGTACTGATCTATCCTGGCATCGACAGTGATCCAACCTGGATTGATTGGGCAAGTTGGGATACTTCGCTTGACCAGTTCAAACCCAATGGTGTCTATAACAATAATGCTTTAGTCAATCCTCTGACCGCGTGGCGATTACGGCACGATTTCCAGGGTTATACCATCTGGGGTCGATCGGGCAGCGGTTCGCAGGAGGACTGGGAAATGGTGGAACGGTGGGATAAGATCGATACTGCGGTCGATCTCGCCGATTACTCCACGAATAATCATGTTGATTCGTTGTTTACGAGTTTTGGTGGATACCTTGGGATCAATAAAGGTCTCCCCAATCCTAATCAATGGATCACCACCGCTGACTATACTAAATTCTATAAACTGGATGAAAATTACTTACCCGTTCCTGTAACTTCAGGTGATACGTTCTGTGGATTTCCCATCTACAATCCCGACGTGAACTGGTCGCAGGCATTACAGGCACAAGCAGCCCAGATTGCGGTGGACAACCCTCTGCTTACATTATCCGAGATCAGGATCCTGCAAGCACGCTTATTCGCTCACCCCAGCATACGGCTTGAGATCTTCGACCAATTGTTTGATTCCAAAATGATACCCCTGCCGGGTCATGGTGGACAGGTGGCAATACCTACCGACCCCAACGATACGGAGGATCTCGAGGAATTACGCAAACAGCGGCTTGCCCGCCGGTACTATACTGGCTCGATCCATAACCCACGGCGCGGTATTGAGTACTACGTGGCTGCCACTGCTTATGATCGTGGCATTCCCGCCAATGATCTGGACTACCTGGAAACAGGCCGGGATGCAGATGCCAACATGATCGTGTTTTTCCCGGGGGCTTTAGCCAGGGAGAATATGAACGACATCTATGTCGTACCCAATCCATACATTGGCAGCGGTAAATTTGACGGTCGTCGGGATCAGGATCGCACTGGTGACAAAAGCCGCCGCTTGTGGTTTGTCAACCTGCCTGCACGTTGCGTTATCCGTATATATACTCTGGCGGGTGATCTGGTGAAGGAGATCAACCATGATGGCGCCTATGATGAGGATATCATTACTGTTTCCAAGGCAGCGTATCTTGGTATCGCAGCCAGTGGAATACACTCCTGGAATCTCTTATCCATGAACAACCAGATCATTGCTCCCGGCGTTTACCTCTATTCTGTGGAAAACAAGACAGATGGTAAGCTCAAAGTCGGCAAATTTGTCATCATAAAGTAAGGAGGAAACGGTGAAAAAGATAATGATCGTCTGTGCCATTACCCTGGTTCTGCTTCCTTCATTGTTGATGGCTGAACCATTTGGCAAAGTTGGAACTGCCGCCCTGCAATTCCTCAAACTCGGGATCGATGCCCGTGCTGTTGGAATGGGGGAAGCATATACCGCGGTGACCGACGATATATCATCGGTCTTCTGGAATCCTGCCGGCCTTGCTCCCTCCAAGCGCAGTCAGGCGTTCTTCTCCCACACCAATTGGCCTGCCAGCATCATGCATGAATTTGCCGCTGCTTCCTATGCCACCGGCGTTACTACTTTTGCGGTCTATACTTCGATCCTGCACATGGATCAGATGGAAGTCACCGAAGAAGACCCCTTCGGTCCCACTGGAGAGACCTTCACCGCCAGTAATATCGCCGCCGGTCTGGCTTATGCCCAGCAATACACCGATAAATTCTCTGCCGGCGCTTCCGCGAAGTATCTCAGGGAAAATCTGGGGGAATTCTCCATCGATAGTTTCGCCTTTGACCTCGGTTCAATGTACAACACCGGCTGGAGGAACGTGAAGATCGGCATGGCTCTGAGAAACTTCGGTCCGGACGTCAAGTATCGTATTGATAACGACGGCGATGGTTCAAATGATGAAGATCCGTATGATCTGCTGGACAATGATGGTGATGGCGTGATCGATGAGGATGGACTGGAGCTTCCCAGCAAGATCCCGATGAGTTTTTCTCTCGGCATCAGCGGAGATCTCTACCGTACGCCCGATTCCTATCTGATCGCTTCATTGCAGTTGGATAACGTGATCGACCGGTTGGAGACCTGGAATCTTGGTGCCGAGTACAAGCTCAATAATCTCTTCTTACGCAGTGGATACCAGTTCAACTATGATACCAATGGTTTCAGTGCTGGTGTCGGCTGGCAGATTGCCACCCGGGTCGCAATCTTCAATATTGACTATGCCTATACCGATATGGGCTATCTGGCAGAAACCTTCCTTAAAAGCGCTCATCGTGTCTCCATCAAGATGAGCTATTAGATAACGAGTTAATAACAAGATAACGTGAAAGAAATTACTCAGGAGGTAATAATGAAAAAAACGTTACTTATTACAATGGCACTGATCCTGATCGTAGCTGCCGTATCCGCAAAGGAAATGCAGATGGGAACGAATCAGAAACCAGCGGAATTGAACCAGCAAGGTTTGAGATTGAATCCCACCCGTGACGTTCCGGCTCACACCTTTTCGGTTTTGCCGACAAGCATCATCACCAGCTATTACGATTATATGATCGGTAGTTACAACAGCATCCCCATGCGGTTTGTAGCGGATCAATTTGGCGGAGGGTATTTCATGACTTTCCATGCCAGACGCCAGCCTGCCTCACAGCGCCGTGTTTTCTATACCTATGTTGATCCAGCCGGAACCAGCTCAGTCAATGAGATTACATCGGTCCAGAATTGGGAAGGTTATCCCACCATGACATTTGACCCCGTTGTTGGTAAGCCTCTTTATTCCTGGCATGTAAATGCCGATGCCGATGGCGAGTATGAAATCCAATTCACTTCTGACGCCTTTTTAGGCGGGTTACCCGGTCTGATCAATGACCCCGTCTTACTCGTTGATAATCCATCCACCATGACCTCTCCCAGTGGAGTGACCACTACCAACAACGAATTTATCTGGCCCACCGTAGAAGTCGGTCCATCACCGATTCCTGGAAAGCGTAGAGTATATGTCTTGGGGCGTAATGCTGAGACTAATACCGGCGGACCATCAGAGAATGCTTATATCGCCTACGCGGATTTTGATGTTGATGACATCGAAATGGGAAATGCCTTAACCTGGAGTTATACTTCTATTCCGGAGATGAACAACTGGAACGTTGATCAGGCCGTTTGGCGCCGACCCTTCCATTCTCTGGCTGTTACCAACGATGGTAATGTCTATTATGTCGGTTATCATTTCGCACAGGATACCGTAAATGAAGTATCCATTGATGAACCGGATATGGATGTCTTTATCTGTGACAACTACGGACAGGGAACTTGGACCAGAGTCAGCGAATTTAGTAAACTACAATCCTGGAACCCGCCCGCATCCCCCGGAGGCCCAGGTTATTTTACTGATCCTGACAATGGTGATACGCCATATCCGGACAGCGCTATGATCTGGCAACTATCCAATTCCAGCCATCTCAATGCTGTTGTCGATTCTGAAGGTAATCTGCAGATCGCGGGTCTTTGGGCACTAAATGCCGGACAGTACTATTATCCCGCTCTGCAATTTGTCAAGCAATACATATACAATCCTTTGAATCAAACCTTCCAGATTCGCGAGGTCTATCCCATCAGCGAAAATCCGGACGACTATTTCCAGCCCTGGGATATGGAAGCCCCGTGGGGAGTGGTGGATGAGTGGGGCGGTACACCTCCGGATCAATATCCGCTTATGGCTTCGGACTGGAATTTCCCGCATTGGGATTCTTCGATCCATGGTGATGCCATGATGTTCCATTACAATAACATCAAGATCAGCGAATCCAACAACAACCAGATGATGGCAATCGTCTGGCAAAACTCAGTCCGCGCCCGTTGGGCAAATTTATATTCCGATCCTGATTATACGGATTTTGCCAATACGCCCGAGGTTTACATCTCCGTGTCTCCTGATAATGGACGCACCTGGTCTGAGCCCATCGTCCTGAATAATGTGGAAACTCCGCAGTTTGCCGGAATCAAGCCCATGTGGGTCTATCCTGCCGACCAGATCAAGTTTGTCGGTATGCAGGGACAAAACAAGGTCGGTCGCTTGGGAATCATGATGTATGACGATTACACCTGGGGTTCAGCCGCCATTACTCCACCGGTCGGTCAAAATGACGGTGGCCGCGTGATGTATTTCGAACTCGAGATCGTCTTCCCGCTTAGTGAGGTCAGCAACGACGATGGGGCTTTGCCACCGGTTGCCAATCTGCTTCAGCCGAACTATCCCAATCCCTTCAATCCTTCCACCACCATCACCTTCAACATGCCCCTTTCCGGTAATGCCAACCTTGCCGTCTATAACGTCAAAGGTCAATTGGTCAAGACCCTCGTTGCCGGCAGCGTTACCAGCGGTGACCACAAAGTGGTGTGGAACGGAACCGATAACGGCGGTCAATCCGTCAGCAGCGGTGTCTATTTCTACCGCCTGACCACCAACGGTCACACCGAAACCCGCAAAATGATGCTGATGAAATAACACCATAAGTAAGTGCCTGATTACTTGATCCTACAAGTGGTGCAGGCATGAACATACCATAGGGCACGATCACTTGGTGGTCGTGCCCTTTTCATCGTCATGACTGGTTTGCGGTGATTGCATCAAACTCATACTGCTCTGACCATCTTGATCTTTCCCGGCTGGTTGATTCCGGTTTTCCCTCGTGTTCGCTTCGAGATCGCCTCGAGTCTCGAAGCGATCTCGAGGCGAACGTGAGGTGAAGACAAGGCAGTAGATCCGGCGGAATGTCGGTCAAATGGGAGGAATTACCGCTTCAGGTTATTTTGATTGACAAATAAACGAGTCCCCGTGAGTTTGGGCGCGCCGAGCAGACCCGCCTAAGGCAATGATTGCGATGGCGGACTGCCAATGGGTATGGACGGAAACGACTGTGCCTCCCGTGTTTGGAAAGGCGAGAACGGACTAATCATGCGGTCCGGTGCCTCCAATGGTCGTTTCCATTGCGAGGTTTTTTTGATGCTCAGACGTTTTAGCACCCGCGAGCTGATCGTGATCGCCATTCTGGCAGCGATGGGAGTGGCGGTTAAACCCCTGGTGGGACCATTGATCAAGACGGTCTCACGTAGTTTAATGCTCCCCGGAGGGTCCCTGGGGGGTGGTTTCTATATGATGTGGCTGACCCTGGCGGTCACGCTGGTTCCCCGCTCTGGGAGTGGCGTGTTGACCGGACTGGTTCAGGCAATGGCGGTCTTCGTTTTGGGCTGGTATGGCAATCATGGCGCTTTTACTCTGGTTAGTTATCCATTGCCCGGCTTGGTGGCTGATCTATGCGGTTTTCCCTTTCGCAAGTATCTGGACTGTCATTTCAGCCACATATTGATCTGCATCGGCGCTAATATCACCGGCACTATGTTGTCGGGCTATGTCATGATGCGATTGGAATGGCGTCCTTTGCTCTATGCAGCGGGAATATCCATCCTTTCGGCAGTGATTGGAGGTTTACTTTCCTGGTCTATCTACAGGCAAATAAAGATACTGAGGTTGATATGAAGATCAGTTGGATCACGATCCTGGCGATCACTGTTCTGAGCGTGACTCATGGCATTGAAGTGATTGATGGGGATGGCATCAGCCGTAGTTATCCCGTTGGATACTTCCGTAATCTGGGGACTGAGCAGGTGTTGACTACCCGCCACCGCGATTCCGGACCCAAGACCGAGTCCTGGCAGGGCATGAGACTGGATAATTGGCTTAAGGACAACGGTTTTATCCGCTGGCAAAACATCCGTCTGGAGTCGGAGGACAATTACGTGGTCAATATCCATCGCGCCGAATTTGACACACTGGAATGCTGGATGGTTTTCCGGCAGGGTGAGGTGGAACTCGACAGCCTGAACTACCGGGTGATCTTTCCTGCGCTGCGTGACCTCTATTGGGTAAGAGCAGTGCAGCGGATCGTTCTGGAGGACTTCAACCCGATGTTTCCTCCCCAGCGCTTGATGTTTTGGGAGAAGGAATCCGTCAAGTTGAGCATTCACAATGACCCCGATCCGTTTATCAAAACCCGGGCATACATGCTGGATGATGTCATGCAATTGATTTTCCGCACTTCCGCTGCGCAGGTTATCTTGGTCAGCAGTGATGGACTGCGTCTGCGGATGGAATATCCCCGTCACCTGGGGAATGCTGTCCTGGAGATAGGGGAGCAGGGTTCGATCAACCTAAAAAGTGCCCGTATTCCCGGGGGTTTGTGGATGAAAGACATCATCTATCTGCAAGCTGAAAACCTGGCACTGATCATGCCCCAAGGGATCGAGCGCCTGGTCGAGATCAGCCGGTTACTGGACTGGAACTTGAGCCCCGGATCTTTGTTTTATCACGTCAAAAGACAGCAGCTTCGTCAGACAGGTATCGATCACGTGATCCTGAACGCAAAAGAACTGCTGGAAGCGGATTGGCTGGAGATCGAACCCTGATACGGATATTATGCTGAGTGTCCTTGGTCTGTCCTTGTCTTATCCGGCAACGGATAAAGAAGCCCCAATTGCGGTCTTTAGCGACTGGTCGATGGAGATCAGATCAGGGGAGATCATTGCCCTCACCGGCGCTAACGGATGCGGAAAGACCACCCTGCTCAATTATATCGCCGGAGTGATCCCGGAGCATATTGAGGCAAATTGTAAAGGGCAGGTCATTTTTCAGCCGTCATTATCCCCGGACAGCGGCGGTGGTGCGTTTTATCTCAGCGGACTAAAACTAAGAGACAGATTTACTTATCTCTCAATGGTCATGAGCGATCCAGCCGTCCAGGTGTTCTTTCCTGATGGGGTGAGCGAGATCGCCTTTGCCCTGGAGAATAGTAGTATCCCTGCCGCTGAGATCGAGTCGAGGATTGCGAAAGTGACAAATCTATTCGGTCTTGAAGAGATTGTCAGGCAGCATCCCGCCACCTTGTCCTACGGACAGCAAAAGCTCCTCCTCTTTGCCGCTTGTGAGGTACTGAAACGTCCATTGGTGCTGTTGGATGAGCCCTTCTCCGGGCTTTCACAGCGGTCATCAGAACTTTTGTGCAAGTGGTTCGACCGTATGAGAGAACGCCAGTGCACCTGCATTTTTACTGAGCATAAGGAAAGATTCATCACTCTCGCAGACCGGCAGATCTGCCTGTCCCTTCCTGAGAGGAGGCTCAATTGCTCCGGATAGAGCGAATGTCCTTTGCCTGGGCTGGGTCCAAAGAACTGTTCACTGAGATCAATCTGACCATCCAACCCGGGGAGAGCGTTCTGATCACTGGAGACAACGGTATGGGAAAGACAACTCTTTTAAGCCTGCTGGCAGGTTTACTGAAACCTAACCAAGGTAGTATCACCAAGAATGGAATTGAACTGCATTTGCAAAAACAAAATGTTTTGGATGGGATCATCCACATCAGACAAAAAGCGGAGGACAACCTCATCGGCGTCACTCCCAAGCAGGAACTTAGAATCTGGCAACTGGCTTATCCACAATTGTTTACAAATCGCAATATCGAGGATCTCCTTCATATTAACGGTTTGCAAGTTCTAAGGGATCACGCCACAGCATCGCTGAGCAGTGGCGAACTGAGACGCCTGGCATTGGCTCCTCTGGCTTTGATGGCACATAGGCTTTGGCTGTTGGACGAACCCCTGAGTGGGCTTGACCTCGAGTATAGAGAGTTTTATAGGGCATTGATAAAGAACAAGATCAGCAAGTCCGGCAATGTGATTATTAGCTCCCACGATGAATCCGCCGTGGATGGCTGCGGTCTTGATCGAAAGTGGCTCATTACCAACAACTACATAAAGGAGGTTACGACATGAATAAAACCTTGATCGTACTGACCATCCTGATCGGACTGCTGTCTGCATTGGCATCTATGGAAGCGGACAGCACCCGGATCAGAACCTACCGCCTGGAAACCATCAGGGTGATCGCTGAGACCCCAGCCCAGCAAATAGGAATAGCGGACAACCTTTTCGTTAGCGAGGAAGACCGGACAGCCCATCTTGATGTATCCTCGCTGGTAAATGACGTTCCCGGATTGGTGGTTACCCATGGTTCCAAAGGCGAGGCAAGCATCAATCTCCGGGGATTTGATCAGAACTCGCTGAAGGTCTTCATCAATGGTAGAGCGCTAAATACCGGCTTTTTCGGCTACTTTGACCTGCACAATATACCGGTGAGCGACATTGAACATATCCAGATCCTCAAAGGGCCGGTCTCACCGCTCTTTGGCACAAACAACATGGGCGGAGTGATCAACATCATTACCCGTAATCAGCAAAACAATCCACAATGGTCGATAGGACTACAAGCCAAACGCAATCAGACCTATAAAGCTGATCTGACTCACCGGCGGGAATTTGACAATTGGGATTATCGTCTCTCTTTTACCTCCCTGAATGGCAGGGGCGAGATCCTTGCCTCTGCTTTTGAAGACACTCTGGATGCCTACCGTGAGGCAAGGGAAAACTCCTCGCGTCAGCAATTTGAATTACAGTTCAACACCAATGCCGACCTCGGCTCCTGGCACCGCATCGGATTTGACCTCGGGCTATTGTACAATCCTAAACGCCACATGCCCGGCAAGATCAATGAAATCGTCTCATCATCGCCCCGCTACAGGCGTTATCTGGACCTTCATCGGTGGCACACATATCTGTCACATGAGTGGACAACAAATAGTGATCTCGTGATCACTCAATCAGTGGGTCTGGATCGATCCGGAGACCGTTATGAAGAGCATAACAGCGATGCCTATGATGACAGCTCACTGACTTATGAATCCTGGATCCACACCCTGATGACCACTTACAATGCCCGCGCGGACTGGTTATACAGCCCGGCGGGGACACTCAGCTATGGCTTGGGCGTGGAGCATCGCTGGAACAAACGCAAGGACAACCGTGATTACCCAGATTGGTCGGAAAGAAAGATCTTTCTGAGCAACACCTTTCTTTTCAATCAATACTATCTGAACGCCCACTGGAGAACCGGTATGGGCTTGGGGCTTTCCAACCTGTGGCGTGAGGACAGCGACGCTGAAAACAGCCGTCTCAATGTGGAACCCTCAATCGGTATCTACTATCAGAACCAGAATGGTACTGACATTGGCATGTCTGCTGCGCAGAACATCTCCCATCCGACTATGCGGCAGTTGTATTCTCTCGGTTCCGGCAATCCCGAGCTGAGAAGCCAGATGGCTTGGAAATATGAGGCGTCATTCCGCAGTTCCCTGCCCTTTGGGATCGTACCTGGCTCATATTATGCCACAGCCTTCCTCAACGACATTGCTGACCTGATCGATCGGGTCAGGGTAGATGGCGTGAACACTTATGTCAATGTAAATAAATTGATTACCTATGGCGGGGAGTGTGGTCTGAGGATCCAGCCCTTGGGCTTCTGGCAGTGCGATTTGGATTTTGCTCTCCTGCTCTATGATAAAAGCAGCGATTATCGCTTGAATAACGTCGCTCAAAACAATGTCACCCTGACCAATCGGTTCGATTTGATGCCTGGGATGCAACTCCGGCTGACCAGTTCCTGGAATGACCACCGCTATAGCAATGTCGATCGGGATGTGTACATTTTGCTGCCATCTTATTGGAAGCATGATGCCGCCATCAACTTCTCTCGGGGTAGGTACACCATCAGTGCCGGAGTGGAAAACCTACTCGACATTGACTTTGAAGAGGAATATGCCTATCCTGCCGCTGGATTTAATTACTTCATCGGCTTACGGGCTGACTGGTGATACTACATCCCCTGACCCTGATCAGTATCGTGATCTGGGTCTCATCCATCGCGCTATTGAGCGCAAACCTGGTAGCTCTGACGGGGCTGATGATGGTATCAGCCCTGTTATGCCTATTCAATGGCAGAATCCCGCTTAAGTCTCTATTCCGCTTGCTACCGGTTCTCTTGATTGTATTCATCCTTCAGATCCTGTTTCGTCGGGGAGGTTCGATGATCTGGTCTTACGGATGGTTCAGGATCACCAGCGAGGGATTGGTGATGGGGGCGCAAGTGGTTTTTCGACTGAGCATCATCTATCTCAGCGCCGGACTACTGATCAAGCTGCAGTTCAATGACTTCCGTAATGCCTTTGCTTTGATCCGCCTGCCGGAGGAATTGTCCTTTATGGTCTGCTTCGTCATCCATTTCATTCCGCTGTTGACCCACAGGTTCAAGGATACGGTCATCCTGTTGCGCTATCGGGGTTTGGATATCCGGCATGGTTCTTGGATGCGAAAAATCAAGATCTACCGGATCATCGCCCTGTCCGTGCTGACCGGATTGCTACACAATGTACACTACCAGGCGATCGCTCTCGAATTGAGGGGCTTTCGCAGTCCGGGGCACAAGACCGCCAGATATAGAACTGATCTGGTATTGCTTGACTGGCTGGTAATTACGCTGCTGATCCTGCTTGGTGGTTTGGTCGGGTATCTCTCCCGTTGATCCTGCTACCCTCTCTTACTCCAGATTGTCTTGTGCCTTTGGGGATAAGCGCCCAATCAAGGGATCAGATGCGGTCATTGAGCTGTTATCTTCCTGTCATCGCGGGTACTGCCAATAGGAGGGCTGAAGTGGGTTTCCCTGGTGGGCTTGACTTCCGGTAGATCTGATTAGCTTAACGCAGGGAAATGGTGAATTCGTCTATGATCCTGTCATGGAGTCCATAGACCTTGACCCGGATCTGATTCCGGTCAACGGGGTCGAGAATGCAGTAGTGATATGCCTTATGAAAGACCTGCGAGTGGTCATTACGGCTGGAATGGTCATAGAGTGGGGCTCCACCCCCGCCGGTAGTGATATAGTGGATCCCTTTGTGGAAGGAGCGTTCATAGCAGTGGTCATGTCCTGAAAAGACGGCTTTGACGGGGTATTGTCCAAACAGCGCCGGCAGAAACAGTCCCAGTCCCAGTTCGTCTCCGTGCTTACCGGAACTGAATACAGGATGATGGACAATGATGATGATGGGTAGGTCAGAATCGGTCAATTGTTGCTGAAGCCAGGTGTATTGAGCGGATCCGGGTGAAAGACGCCTGGTGGAATCCAGGATGATCCAACGGATCGAATCAATCGACACCGCATAATAGGTATCGCTTAAATACAGGAAGTTGTCGAGGAAGAGGTCTTTGTTCTTTTCATGATTGCCCCGGGCGGGATAGAAGGCAGCATTCTGGGTCAAGGGATCGATGATCTCCAGGAAATTGTCATATTCGCTTTGTCTGAGCCCTTGTTGAACCAGGTCGCCGGAGTGGAATAAGGTATGAAAGGAATGCTGAGTCAATTGGGCGACCACCTGGCGATGGATGTCATGCTGGGTGCGAGTGTCACCATAGATGGCGATTTGGGCATAAATGGAGACCCCAAAAAGCAAGAAACTCCAGATCAGTATTTGTCGGTACAAGGTCAGCTCAGATCTGCTAAAGAAAAGTACTTATCGCGGAAACGCTGGAGGTCTTCCCAGGCAGGTTTTTTGTTGTCAGGATTGCGTAAGAGGGCGGCGGGATGGTAGGTGACAAAGGCGGGTCGATCCATAAAAGTGTGTTCCATCAGGCGTAATTTTCCCAGCGGCAGATCGGTCTGCAGCAGTGTTTGAGCCGCCACCAAGCCGAGCAGCAGGAAGATCCTGGGCTGGATGATATTGATCTGTTCGATCAGATAGGGCAAGCAGGCAAGGCGTTCCTCGATCGCAGGATTACGGTTGTTGGGAGGACGGCATTTGACGATATTGGCGATATACACGTCCTGGCGGGTGAGGTTGATGGCATTGAGCATCCGGTCCAAAAGCTGTCCGGCATCGCCTACGAAGGGTCTGCCGGTGAGGTCTTCCTGCCTGCCGGGACCCTCCCCGATGATCATTGCCCGGGCTTTGGGATTGCCTTCGCCATAGACCATGCGATATCTGTCATGGGACAATCCGCAATTGGTACATTCAGAATACTGTGCCCTCAACCGGTTCAATTCATCCGCAGAACCAACCGTTGCCCGATAGATACAGTCGATGCCGCTCACATTCAATAGTTCAAGGTATTGTTTGATTGCTTGGTAGGTCATGGGATGTCTGATCAGTCGTCGTTATCGTCATCCTGATCAAAATCGTCCGTATCGTCTTCTTCGTCTTCGTAGGCATCGGTCAATTTCAAGGAATCATCTACCGTTTCGGTATCCATGAGCGGTTCATACTCATAATCGTCATCGCGCCGATAAGCCGGGGTTATTGCGGCTGCCTCTGCTTCGGCGATCTCAGACAGGTAATCCGGCACTTCATTCTCCGCCACGTGTGTCATGGCGATCTCGGTCAATTTATCCACGAGTTTTTGTTTCACATAGGAAGGCAGTTTGTTGAGCCGTTCGACCTCGAGATTAGCCAAGAGGCAATACAAGTAGTTCATATTCCCTTTTTCCAGGAAGGTCTCGATCTTGTTATTAATCATGTTCTTCTCCAGTGTTCATAAATTGCAGATCGGGTGCGATGTAACGCTGAACCCGATTGGTCTCGGCACTAATGATGGCTGCCACTTCGCTCACTGCCTGGTCCAGTTCGTCATTGATCACCAGATAATCATAAAGGCAGATCCGGGTAATCTCCCGGGAGGCGATCTGCAGCCGTTTTTCTATCTCCTCCATGGTATCGGTGTTACGCTTGATCAAGCGGTCACGCAGGACTTCCATGGAAGGGGGCAGTATGAAGATCTTGACGTATGGAATGTCGGTAACCGCGATCTGCGCCGCACCCTGGACATCGATATCCATGATCACGTGCCGACCGGCTGCCAAGCGTCGCTTGATGAAACTGATTGAAGTGCCGTACCACTTGCCAAAGACATTGGCATGCTCGAGGAAGTCCCCTTCCCGGATGCGCTGCTGGAATTCTTCATCATTGACAAAGTGATAATGGATCCCGTTCTGTTCTTCCCCGCGGGGCTTCCGGGTGGTGTAGGATACGGAATAATCAATGTCGTCCGCCTGCTTCAGCACCTCATTGAGAATGGTGGACTTACCTCCTCCGGAAGGAGCCGAGAGGATGATCAGAAAGTGTGCTTTCTTCTCTATCACGGCATCAGATCTATAGAATAAAGGGGTTTAGACCTCGAGTACTTTCTGGTATTCGAGCGCTGAAAGCAGGTTTTCCAGTTCGTCCGGTTCGGAAAGTTTGATCTTGATCAGCCAGCCCTCATCATAGGGTGACTTGTTGATCAGGTCGGGCGAATCTTCCAGATCGGTGTTGCGCTGTTCCACTTTACCGCTTACCGGGCTGTTGATGTCTTCCACTGCCTTGGGGGTTTCGATGGTGCCGCAGGGTTCTCCGGCAGTTACTTTGGTTCCTACTTCGGGCAGGTCAACATAGACGATCTCGCCCAATTCCTTTTGAGCAAAATCAGTCACGCCCATTGTGGCAATCTCGCCGTCCACTCTGATCCACTCATGTGATTCCGTATAGTACAGGTCTTCAGGAACAAACATTGTTTCCTCCACTGAAATAGTTTTTCACCACATCTAAATGAGGCTATATTATGTCAAGTACAATCGTCCGCCGGCTCAAATCTCAGCCGGGCATAACTCAGCAATTCCCGCTTCTTTTCTTACACAAATTACACTCTATACGCTTTATAAAATATCTATCCGAACTTGAGCTAAAAAAACCCGAATATATGCGTTTTGTAATCGTAAATCATTGATAAATAGACAGCGGGTATCCGTAAAACTGCCATATAGTGTCCAAAA
>VGPI01000016.1 GCA_016875595.1 Candidatus Cloacimonadota bacterium | reverse complement strand
AGACGATCCTGGGGAAAAAGACTTTCAAGGCAGGACTGCAATACAAGCGGTGTCTGATTCCGGTAACCGGATTCTATGAATGGCGCAAACCCGATAAACAGCCCTTCTTTATCCAGGCAGCCAATGGATATCCCCTGCTGTTGGCGGGGATCTATGACCATTGGCGGGGAGCCGATGGGAGTTTTGTGCAGTCATGTGCCATTATCACAACTGAGGCGAATAATCCGATGAGCAAGGTGCATGACCGGATGCCGGTGATATTGGAAAGCCGGGATATGGAGACCTGGCTCGATCATGGATTTACCGATCCGCCCTCTTTGCATTATCTATTGAAACCATGTGGCGACGATCTCCTGACGATGTATCCGGTAAGCCGGTTCGTCAATAAAATCAGCAATAACGGCGAGGAGTGCCTCCGGAACGCGGAGTGATATGAGTTGTTCCAAAGTGCTCCTGCTTAGTTTGTCCCTGCTGCTTGCCGTGGTCATACCCGCTGCGCCATCTACGCTTTTTTCTGGATTTCCATACCTTGGTATGACTGTCGATACCGGTATTCTGGGTGGCGGATTTATCATTGGGAAGTATCAGGCACCGGTCGTTGACAGCAGCTCTACTTCCGCTACCTATCAAGTCATGGCGGCGGCTACTTATACCCAGAAGGGTCAGTTTCTGGTCTATCTGTTTCCGGAGTACTCTACTGCTGCCTGGGTGTCGGATACCGGGATGGTCTTGAAACTCTGGCCGGATACATTCTATGGGATAGGCAATGATACGGCGGTGAGTGCTGCCGAGAAGTTTACAGAGGAAATTTATGGGCTTTCTCACACCTGGCGGCTGCAGGTCCGTGATTCATGGTTTGTGTCGCACGTTTGGTCAGGATATTTTGCCAGATTGACTGATATCAAACCGGGTGGCATGATCGATCAGGCGTTAGTGCCGGGCATTGACCCTGGAATGATCAATGGCACCGGGGTTAGCATCAGGTGGAATACGGCAGGATTTGGATTTTATCCGGAACGGGGGATTGATCTGACCGGTAAATATATGTTGTACCGTTCCTGGCTGGGCAGTGATCACAGCTATGATCATTATCGCCTTGACTGCAAGGCATATATCCCGATCGGGTCAAAAACGGTTTTGGCTTTGAGGACCGACCTGGTCATGAATCATGGCGACGTTCCACTGCTCATGATGCCTGGTCTCGGTGACCGTTTGAGAGCATATCCCGAGCGCCGGTTCATCGATAAAAACCGCATATCACAAAACATTGAACAGCGGGTATTTCCCTTCGATGAACCATTCCTTGACAGAATTGGTTTCGTTTTTTTCGTGGAAGCCGGTCAGGTGCTATCCGGATTGGATGGAATTGATCCCAATGACTGGCATTGGTCGGCTGGGGTGGGGTTGCGGTTTGCCATCATACCCCAGGAACGGTTGAATGTCCGTCTGGATCTGGGTTTTGGTGCTGACAAACCGACGCTTAGCGTGATGGCGCGTGAGTTTTTTTGATCGAAAGATGGCCGGAAAAGAAACGACATCACTGGTTTAGGCAGGAGGATAATTGATCTCACATAAGTTTTGGGATGGCGTAATGCTGGTGTTTCTATTGCTGCTATCAACTTTGCTGGTAACGGCAGTGATCGAATTGATCATGCAGGGAAGCATCGGATCCGGAGTATTTTCCCACCTGACCAACCGGGTTCTAAATGTCGTGTTTGGGATCACCATAGTATTGATGATCATTGTGTTGGTGCTGGAGAATGACAATCCAATCCGGACTCTTGCCTGGGTGTTGGTTTTACTCTATCTGCCGGTAGTCGGCTTCATCTTCTACCTCTTCTTTGGTCGGAATTGGAGAAAAACCCGGATCTTTTCACGTAAGGAACTGGAGGACAGCGTTAATCTTAATGACCTGTTGGGAGCTCAAAACCTGGTGGAGGATCATGATAGTGTGACCGGGAACCAGCTGGCGCGAAAGCTGATCAAACTCCTGGAAAGCAATAGCAAAGCCATCTTGACCCGACATAATCGAATCCAGATCCTACCCGATACGGAATGGGCTCTTGAATATGTCTGTCAGGGTATCCGAAATGCTCGCAACCACATCCACCTGGAGTACTTTTCCATCTCCAACGACAGTACCGGCAAGGTGATCCATGATCTGTTGATCGAGAAAGCAAAGCAGGGAGTGGAAGTACGTTTCATTTATGATGATGTGGGCTGCTGGAGTTTATCATCACGGTTCAAACGACGGCTCCGCAAGGTCGGCGTGCAATTGGAACCGTTCATGCCGGCTTTAATCCCCTGGATCAACAGCCATCTCAACTACCGTAACCATCGGAAGCTGATCATTGTGGACGGAACCATCGGTTACCTGGGTGGACTGAACATTGCGGACAAGTATCTGCATAAGAGCAAGTATTTTGGCTATTGGCGCGATTCAATGATCATGATCGAAGGCGAAGGCGTCAGATCCTTGCAGGCATTGTTTCTCACCGACTGGTACTTCGTTACCCGTAAGAATCTTCTCACCAGAGGCTACATTCAACTGGATGTAAATCCGGATCTGGCGGCGAGCAATGTCCCGCTCCAGATTGTTGCCAGTGGTCCTGATTCTGATCATGCCAGCATTATGCAGGCTTACTTTGCTGCCATCGCCAATGCCCAAAACACCATCGACATCTCAACTCCTTATCTGATTTTGAACGAAAGCTTGCTGACCGCTCTCAAGACCGCAGCGATGAGCGGAATCAGGATCCGGATAATTGTGCCTCATAAAGCGGATCACTTTATTGTGTTTTGGGGCTCAAAATCGTATTATGAGGAATTGCTGGAGGTGGGCGTGAAGATCTTTGAATACCATAACGGGTTTATGCATGCCAAGGTACTGATCATTGATGGCGAGATCGCCTCAATCGGAACCGCCAATATGGATCTGAGGAGTTTTAATCACAATTTTGAACTGACCGCCATGATCTATGATCGGAATACTGCTGCTATCGCATCCGCTCAATTTGAAAATGACCTCGCTTACTGCAAAGAACTCATCCTCCACGAGTTTCGCCGCCGTCCCCTGATCCAGAAACCGGTAGAATCGGTCTGCCGTCTGTTTTCACCCTTATTGTAACAGGATAGTAAATGCCGAACTGTATTGCAGTTGACCTTGATCAGAACATGATCAGCTTATCCTTGGAATATGCCGTCGATGGCAGTGTTTTAATCTATCCCACCAAGGTAAATGCCCGCATGGCGAAATACCTGTTTCAAACCCGATGGCAATTGGAACAGGTGTTCTTCCAAACTATGGAGGACTTCAAGCAATCACTGATCCGCAGTCCCCTTCCTTTGCTTCAGGATGACAAGCGTCTGCTGTGTCTATATCAGGCAATGAGTTCTGAGAACAGGTCCTATTATCACATTGACTCATTCGAAGATATGACTCAGTGGGGAATGCACTGGTTCAAACTGATGCAAGAACTCAGGGAGGAGGATGTTGATATCCGGCGCTGGGGCGATCCTGAAAACCTGCCTGAGCTATATCTTCAGGACTGGCAGATCAAGAGCATTCCACGCATCATGGCGATCCGGGAGCATTATCAGGAACTAATCTCTGCCAAGGGTTTCAGTGACCTGATCTTTCTTACGCCAGAGCAGAGCATCAATCCTGATCACACCATCAAGAGATACGTATTTGTCAACCAGTATTACTTTACTGCTCTGGAAAAACGGATCATCTCACATCTTGAGGCGCAGGGAAATGATGTCGTTATCCTGCATCAGGGATTGGAATACTGGTTTGATGCTGAGACATTGAGTTCGTCGGACTTTGATCTGGAACAGGCGATCAAGGATTGTCGATACGCATTGAGGTCCGTCAACATCATCCGGACGAACACCGAAGAAGAGCAATATCTGCAATTCCTCTGTGATCAGGCATCTGTCTTACGGCATAGGTCGCTGCCGGAAAGCGACCCTACCGACATTCAATATGTAAACGCTCCGGATCCAGGTCACAGCAGGCAAAGCAGAGCAATAATCGACCGTGGATTTCCGCAAAAGGCACAGGCCGGTCTGTTTGATCCCATCCGTTTTAGTACACTACATTCCTTTCCCATCACGCAGACAAGATTGTTTCAAACCTTGACCACCATCAGCCAAATCCTGCAGCAACTCACAATCGCTGGCGCAGCCACCTACCTGCCGGTTAAAGCGGTTGCGGGTCTGACTGCCGATGCCGGTCTCTGCTCTTTGTGGGGCATAACGGCTCAGGAGAGAGACCGGATCCGGTATCTGCTGGCGAAATTGAGCGATGAAAACGTGCTTTACCTCGATCTGGACGCCACCTTTTTTGCCATCCGCGACCAAGCATACCCCGGGACAAATAGTAGTGGAATCGATCTGACTCCTTTGCAGGATTTTATGACGAAGGTAAGTGAACTCATTTCGGTGATCACCTCGTCATCCTCCCTGTCCGCTCTGATTGATGTTCTGGACAGCGATTCATTACCTTTAGCTGTGATCTGTTCCCCGGATGAACTGGCATATACCGATATCATGGACAAAGTACACGAGCGTCTGGCTAATGCCCTCAGCATCGAGAAGATGGGCATTGTAGAAGATTGGCGGGTGATCTTCCCCGGACAAAGCGCGCTGCTGGGTAGTGCTCCTTCGGATCGCGGTATTTGCCTGACTGCTGAACTGATGAAGCTGCTGTTGAAGATCATTAAGTCCGCTTACATCTCGTACCACACGCCAATGACCAACTTGCCGGACTATAACATCACTGATATCCAGGACAGCCGCAATCTGAGTTATGATGAAGCGGTGTTCTTTAATGTCATTGAAGGCGAGTATCCCACCCGTCCCAGCCCGGTCTGGTTGTTTAGTGAAAACCAGAGGTCTCGCCTGGGTCTGATCTCCTGGGAGGATGTTAGAAAACGTGAGCGTTATTACTTCTTCCGGCTCTTGCTTAGCAGCCGCCGGGCATTTCTCTACACCTATTTCGACCCGGAAAAGAGCGTTGAGCAGAGCTCCTTTATCGGTGAGATCATTGAACTGGCAAGACACTGGAATGGCGGACCGAGTGAGCCGGGAGGTCTGGGAGAGATTGAACTATCGATCAGTTATGCCCGAAGTGACCTGATTCGTAGCTTGTTTTACAGCCGTTTTATCGATCTGATGAAACGCCGACCTGATTGGATAAACTCACCCCTAAACCCAAATTCCGTCTGCTTTGATCAAACTCAGGCAGCAGAATGGAACAGAAAGGTCTGCACCATCCCTTATGACACCCGGGATTTTGGAACGAACCACACTGTCTCTCTTTCCTATTACGCTCTGGCTGCCTTTATCGATGATCCCTTCATGTGGTTTGTGGAACATCATTGCGCTGTCTCATCCCGCCAGACCGACTCCCCGCTGCAGATCGGCAGAAGATTCTTTGGCACCATCCTGCATGAATATCTGAGGACGATCATGCAGAAAGTCGTTGACGAATACGGAGGCAAGCTGAAGGATAAGTGGCAATGGTATAATGAGCGTTATTTGATGACGACTTTGATCGCTCTGATCTCCAGGCCGGAATACAATTTCAAATTGCCCCTGAACTATAATCGCAAGTTTATCAATGAGGTGATTCTGCCTGCCTTGATCAGTGCCGCCAGAAAATTCCTCCATGATATCCTGCCCCATCTACCGATCGGGCTTAAGGATCAGGTGACCATCATCCCCGAAAAACCTCACGATCCAGATGATCCCTTCGCACACAAGCAGTTCATATCAAATAGTGATGAGACCCAGGGAACAACTGTCAATATCGTTTGCAATGCTGATCTGCGGATAGAAAGTCCCGAGGAGGCTGTGATCATCGACTTCAAGACCGGTAGCTTTCAGAGTAAGGATCAACTCACCATGTATTATTGGTATTACTACGTCCTGGAAGACGATAGCCCGCCTAAGGTCACCGGCATGTATGTCAATCCTCTCACCGGTGAGAAAGCCGAATGTGAGATGACCAACAACCGACGTGACCAGCTTTATACCAAAGTTATAGACGCGCTTCGGGATATCCTGGCAAGCGGCTATGGCACCGCTCACACCCGAAAACTCAGAGACCGGAATTGCCAGATCACGCGAGCTGATCTGACCACTTTACAAGGAGGCGACGATGAAATGGATGATTGATCAACCCATCACCAAGATCATCTCCGCCAGCGCCGGTACCGGCAAGACCTATCGCCTCAGTTTGGAATACATTACGCTAATTCTGAGATATTACAACCACCCCGACTTCGCACTGGATAATATCCTCGTCATCACCTTCACCCGCAAAGCCACCGCGGAGATCAGAGAAAGGATCCAAGCCCATCTGCATCTCTTGCTCTATCCCCCGTTTCAATCAGCATCAACCCCCTCTGCTACAGCCGAAGACCATGCCAGGGATCGACTGATCCTGTTACAAAACCTGCGCCGCTTCACTCCTGCAACCAATACCGGGGAATGCGGCAAACAGATTATGCCACCCCAGGACCAGGACGAACTCAGCCCTGATGAGTATCGCTTGTTATCCCGTGCTTATCATCAGATCTGCACCCAAAAGCACCTCCTCCGGGTGATGACCATTGATTCCTTTATTGGCAATATCTTCCGTAATTTGATCTGTCCGGTGCGCGGCATCGTCCGCTTTAATATCGACGAGGATGCCACTTCCAAGCGAATGCCCCATTTGATGCCCTTTGTGATGAGCGATGAGATCCTGAACAAGCTGAAGTGCATATTCCACACCAAGGTCAAGCCCTCCTTGGATGAGTACAATCCTTTCTTCGTCTCACTGGTCGAGTTACGTTGGCTTTATTTTCTGATGACCCGCCGTCCGGTGGGTGCTGATGATTCCACTCTTTGCCGTCACTTGGGCGCTGCTGAATACTGGTCAAGACAAGCTACGCTTCTGCACCAGAAGTGCCGCGATAAGTTTTACCAGCTCTTCATGAAGGTGGAAGTCGATATCCTCAGCCAGGACAAACAACCGGAATTCAAAGCTATCCACGATTACTACCGGATCGAACTGATCAAAGCTCTCCGGGCAAAGCCCTATACTACTGAACAACTGATCCAGATGATGAATGAACTGCTCATCGATCCTATCAAATGCCTACAATTGCTCAAAATCATCGTCAATTACCATCATGCCATCTACAATGGTAATAAATTCCGTAACAAAATCATATTCAAGTTAGAGATGGAAGCACTCACTAAGGAAGCCACCCGCTTATTGGCGGATCATCTGGTCTTCAATCTCCTTCTCCCCGAGCAGCACAACATCCTCAATCTCTGGAGCGAGGTCTTGAACGAATACGACAAGCTGATGTATCGCTACCAGAATCTGAGCTATGACGACGTCACCTGGCTCACCTTTGAAGCGCTTTACAGCGACGATCCCCCGCTCTTTGATCCCCGTGATGAGAATACCGCCAATGAGTTCTACCACTTCCTCTCCCACCGCACTCGCTTCATCTTGGTCGATGAATTTCAGGATACTTCGATCCTCCAGTTCAATATCCTCAAGCCGATCCTGGACGAAGTGGTCGCCGGACAGGGCAGCAAACCCTTCGGTGGATTCATTGTCGTTGGTGATGAAAAGCAATCCATCTTTGGTTGGCGCGAAGGTGAAAGGGAACTATTGGTCAATCTCCCCGGTTGTTTCCCCCAGTGCGGGAATATCCTCACCGAACCGTTGACCGATTGCTGGCGTAGCAGCAGCAGGATGTTGGACGCCATCAATACTATCTTCATGGACAATGCCATCCACGACTATCTCAATACTCATGACATGAGATGGAAATATGAAACGATCAGCGGCAGAGTGGACAAGCTCAAAGCGCATACCCGCATTCAATACGCTCTTAAAGGTTACCAGACGCGCACCAGCAAGAATCCCCTCCTCCGCCTCGACCGGATGCGTCAGTTTGTCCGAGATACGATCGTTCCCAATCTCAGAAAGATCCCACCCGATGAGACGATCGCCATCATCGCCCGTCGAAATAGTGAGCTCACCGATCTGCAGACCATGCTGGAGGAAGAGGGATTTATCAGCATTTTCCAACCCTCGGCACGGCTTACTGATCACCGTCTGGTCTATCCCCTGCTGGCGTTTATTCGCTTCACCGTCTATCTTGACTGGCAGGATCTGCTCAAAGTCCTGCATTCCGATTATATTCTGATGGAAGGCGCTGAGTTTAAACAATTGTGTATCCTCATTGCCGAGTATGAACGGAAGCGCCGGTTAACCAAAGATCCCCAGAGCGCTGAGGTCAAGCGAGCCAACGGAGGAATGGTCTCTGATTGTGACAAACCGATTTTGCCACCTCAACCAGAGCGACCTTGCCATCCCATCGATCTCTCTGCCATCCCCTCCGCCCAATGCTACTATAATCTGATGTTAAAGGCGGATGATCTCACCTTATCTGATCTCTGTCTCTCCCTGATCGACCAGAGCCGCCTCGATCTGACCCGGGTCCCCGACCGCGATCTGATCAACCTCAATGCCTTCCTTGATCTACTCCGGGAGTTTGAGATCTCCGGTCAGGACGATCCCGGAAGTGCGGCGGACTTCCTTCAATACTGTGAGGACAAGGCAAAACAGGAGCTGATGAAGCAACGGAGCATTGAGCGCCAGGACGCTCTGCAACTGCTCACCATCCACAAATCCAAGGGTCTGGAGTTTGATCAAGTGTTCTTCTGGTATGACCTTACTCCCCAAACTCCCCGCCACAAACGCATGGTTGATTGCTTCTATCAATATGCCGGTCAGACCTTTGAGCATCTGCACGACTTTGCCCTCAGCTATCAATATGCCTTCGTCCTGGAGCATTCCTCCTGGTCTTACCTCACCGAGCAGAAACGCCGCCGCGAGGAACTGGAGGAGCTCAATACCCTCTATGTCGCCGTCACCCGCGCCAAAAAATGCCTCTATGTCATGCAGGGCTACCAAGGCACCGATGACTGGGAGACCTTCCTCTCCGAAACTAAGAGCAAGACCCGCCTGCCCTTACTGTTTGCCGATTCCTTCCGCCGCTTTATGCAAGCCAATGGATCTACCGATGATATCGGATGGAATTACGGCACCTATCCGCCAGCAAAACCAGATGGTGAACCTATACCTGACAACAAGGCCAATCCAGTTCCCGCCCCTGCCGGGAAGCCGATCTCCGAATCGGCAACCGATACCCCGGAATTCTCCACCCTCTCCCCCATTTTACCACCTCTGCTCAGCACTCCGTACGCCAATGCCACTCCCAATGATCAGACCAAGGCACTCGACTGGAAAAAGTTATGGCTCGGGGAGCGCTGGGCTCTGATCGGCGAATTAGTGCACTTCTACCTATCCTTCCTGATCCGCAATTCTGTGGATGAGCGCATCCGGGCTCTGGAGAACTGCCTCATCAGATACGGCAATATCATCTCCACTGCAGACATCAAAGACCTCTGCCATCAGACCGATGTAGCCCTAAAGGCATATCCCGCCCTGTTCGATCCTATCTATGACAAGGTCTTTACCGAGCGTGAAATCTGGTATCAGGGCAAGGAATACCGCATCGACCGCCTGATGGTCAATACCCGGGATAAGATCGTCTGGATCGTAGACTTCAAGACCGGCAGGATCGCTGAACCGGAACAGCTTGATCTCTATTCCACTGCCCTCCGCTGCCTGCCTTTCTTCTCCGATCACGCTTATCAATTCAAACAGGATTACATCGTTTTTACGTAGGGGCGTTTTCCCTCAGCGCCCCATCATGCTTCGGCTCATAAATACCGCACTTTTATCCGCGCTGCGATCCGCCGGTCAAGCGCATAACGGCTATCACCGACCGCGATAATCAGATTGGGTTCATCACTTTGATTTCGGAGGATGCGGACTGATATCCCGCAATACAAACCCCGCTCCACCATCCTGATATCGTGATTACAGGTCACGATCACCACGCTGCCTTCTCTTGCCTGTGAGAGGTCATGGCACTGCCTATCCTGTCGTTGGCGGCGCTGTCCGCGCCTTACTCTCCCCCACCAAAGCCCCAGCCGCCGTCTCAATCTAAACGGTCTCATGACCTTCCCTTCTTCCCATCATCCGGAATACAAATATGGATAACCCGATGATCCCTATGCAGATCGCGATCCAGACCCAGGACCCCGCCGTCCAGCTACTGATCTGATAAAACAGCGTCGCCACCACCCACGCCATTAGCGTCAGATAGCCCAAGGCAAATGCCAGCCAACCCCAGCCATATTCCTTGAAGAGCAAAGCCAGCGTCGCCGCACAGGGCGCATATAACAAAACAAACAACAAAAATGCCCAGATCTCTTTGTTACCGCCAAACTTCCCGATGATCGCCGCCTCTCCCGCTTCGTCCTCCTCGATCCCATACAGGGATTGCAGAGATCCCACGATCGCTTCCTTGGCAAAGAGTCCGCTGATCAGAGCCACGCTTGCCTCCCAGTTATCCCGCCGGATTCCCATAGGCTCAAACACGGGATTGATCGCCCGTCCGGCGGTCTGTAGCAGCGTCTCTTTCACCGGTTCGCCATCCGTCTCCGCTGCCTCAAACGGACTGGTAATATAGACCGCCTGCAGGATATTGATCAGGATGATCACGCCCAGGATCGTCTTACCCGCACGCAGAATAAAGTCCTTCAGCCGGTTCCAGGTATGCAGGAAGATCCCATTGATAGTCGGCACATGAAATGCAGGCAGTTCCATCACAAACACCCCCGGCTCCGTCCGAAACAGCGTCTTCTTGAGCATGAATGCCACCAGCATCGCCATCACGATCCCGCTCAGATACAAGCCAAAGATGGCGATATCGGCATCCCGCGGGAAGAAGATCAACGCCAGATAGGTATAGACCGGCAGTTTTGCTCCGCAGCTCATAAACGGCGCCAGAATCGAGGTCATGATCCGGTCACGCTTGCTTTCCAGCGTCCTCGTCGCCATGATCGCCGGAACCGTACAACCAAAACCCACCAACAGCGGGATAAATGCTTTCCCCGGCAGTCCGATCCGCCGCATCGTCTTATCCGCGATAAATGCCGCCCTTGCCATGTATCCGGAGTCCTCCAATACTGCCAAACTCAGGAAGATGGAGAAGATCGGCGGGATGAATGTGGCGATCGTGACCAGTCCCCCGCCCACCCCTTGAGCGAGGATATGGTCCAGCCACTGAGGTGCGCTGAGAACGCTGAGCAACCCACTCCATTGCTCCACCACCAACCACGATAATCCCCCGTCGATCACGTCGATCACCGGTTGGCTCATCCGCACCGCTATCAGGAATACCAGATACATCGCGCCAAAGAACGCTGGCAAACCCAGGATCTTGCTCAGCAGGATCTTATCCACCCGGTCGGAGAAAGTCCGTTGATCCGGATTACTCCGCTTCACCACGTCCTTCACCAGTCCCCGGATATAGGCATAGCGGTCATCGGCGATCACGATCCGACCCGCCTGTCCCCGGTGTTTTTCCATTCCCCGGATGATCCGCTCAATCTTATCCGCCGCGCCCCCCTCTATCTTCCCGCGTTCTTCTGCATCTCCCTCCGCCAACTTAATCGCTCGCCACGTCCAGGGTTCATCGCTCTCATCACTGCTCTCTTTCAAGACCTCCCTGATCTCACCAATCGCTTTCTCCACCGGCTCATCATAGCGGATTGGCGACGGACTGGGCGCCTGCGCCAGATACTTATCCAGCATGGTCACAAACTCTTCCCGCTCAAATCTCCGGTTCAGAATCAAAGGTAGCACCGGACAACCCAGATGCGCCCCCAAATGCTGATGATCGACGCTGATCCCATTCCGCTCCGCTATATCCGGCATGCTCAACACCATGACCAATGGCACCTGCATCTCGATCAACTGCATGCTCAAATACAGATTCCGCTCCAGATTGGAAGCATCCACAACATTCACCACCAGATCCGGCTTATCCCTCAGGATAAAGTCCCGCGCCACACACTCATCCGGAGACGATGCCGACAGCGAATAAATCCCCGGCAGATCGATCACTTCATAGCTCTTACCCTGATGCAGCAAAGTCCCCGCCTTATACTCCACCGTCACCCCCGGCCAATTCCCCACGTGCTGCCGCGCCCCCGACAACGCATTAAATAATGTCGTCTTACCCACATTGGGATTCCCCGTCAATGCAATCACCGGTGTTTTGCGATTGCTACTCATTCTCAATACTTCCACATTTCCAGCATTTGCCCACCACATTGAACTTGATTTCGTCCGCCGAAAACCCGATCCGCTTCGCTTCCTGTTTCAGAACCGCCATTACCTCTGCCAGATCGGTCTCAATCACTGCTCCGCACCTGGTACAAACCCAATGGATATGCTTCGGATGACCATAAATATGCTCGAAGGTGTCCCGCGCTGAAGACCGCACCGACTGCTGCAACAACCCCGCCTCACACAACAGCGGAATTGTCCTGTACACCGTCGCCCGGGACATCGCCCGCGTCTCTTTCCGGGCCAGATCATACAACTGCTCCGCATCAAAATGCTCATGCAACCCAAACACAATATCCAGGATGATCTTCCGGTTCCGTGTGTACTTCAGCCCGCGCCCTTGCAGGAACTCCACAAAGACAGTTTGATGATCCTTCATGATTACGTCCATATATTGAGATTGAGTCGCAATTTATATTGCTCCACCATTCCGTCAAGGTTTATTTTTGTCCCTTCAGATCTTTCCTGTCCTCCTCCCCACCTTTGAGGTCGGTCTCATGTCACCTTTCCTTCGAGATCGCCTCGAATCTCGAGGCGATCTCGAGGCGAAGCTGAGAGAAAAGTGACGCCAAGGAACCGGCAGGATAGAATGGAAGCCGATCGACAGAGACCATACTCCAAGATACCCGCTCCTACCCACTTTCTAACTCCGCTGTTCCCAATTCTTTACTGCGATGATATGCAGACACTGAGATTATTTCGTCTGATTGGAACTGCAGAGGTGACATTTACATTGACTTTTTTGCGAACTTACCAGAACGGGTGCTTTGAAATTACTTACCTGTAGAAGGAGATCAAAATGAATGTCGTTGTCACTCCACACGCCTCCGGGGCTTTAGGTCCTTACTCCCAGGGGATAGTTCACAATGGGATGCTGTTCATTTCCGGGCAACTGGGGATGGATTATGTGAGCGGACTCATGCCTGATGACTTTGTGGGTCAGACCGAGCTCGTTTTCCGCAAGATCAAGGATATTCTGGAAGCAGCCAATATGAGTTTTTATCACATCCTCAAATGCACGGTGTATTTGACCGACCTCAAAGATTATGATACCATGAACGAGATTTATGCCCGTTACTTCTCGCCTCCCTATCCAGCCCGGGAAACCGTTAAGGTCGCCGGTCTGCCCAAAAACGCCAAAATTGAGATATCGGTGATTGCCAGCCGATAACTCCTTCTTGCAGGTTTTATTGAAACCACCGGTTGCACTGTTATCGGATCTAACCTGGGGATCGTCTCATATTACGTGTGTTTTCTGATTTGGTTTTGTTGATTCAGATCTTGCTGATTATTCTGTTCTAACCACCCTGGATCCGATGGCTGCCGCCAAGGATGATGCCCGATATCTCCAGACTTGTCATGGAGGAGTCATGCGCAGTTTGGTTCCCGCTTTTATTCTAAAAAAAGCCACCACCCCCAACTACTCGGGTCATATTCATGCCATTGCCATGAACATCGACCTGATCGGATGTCCGAAGCCATGAATTTCCCCCAATTATGCACCGCCCCGCCAAGGCTAATAATATGGTCGGGATGACAGGATTTGAACCTGCGACCACTTGAACCCCATTCAAGTGCGCTACCCGGACTGCGCTACATCCCGACCTTATGAGCTCCTTGAAATTGAGCGCCCCTTTTTTGACAAGCAAAATATTAGGGTTGACACCCACCCCCCTTTGGAAAAATGAGCCAATGCATGGATATTGGAAGAGATAAGTTATGATAAGCTTACAGGATATGTCGCTGGAGTTTGGCGGCAATTACATCCTCCAGGATATAAATTGCAGCATCAGCCCGAACAGTCGGATCGGCTTGGTCGGCGATAATGGCAGTGGTAAGACGACTCTGATCAGGGTAATGATCGGTGAGTTGCAACCCACTGCAGGCATCGTCGTGCGCCCCAGGCAGTGCCATATCGCTTACCTCTCGCAGAATCCCGTCCTGGACGAGGATGTAATTCTATTTGACTATATCCGTTGCGCCCGTCCCCACTGGCTTGATTTGTACCGTCAGATTGAGGAGACATCTGGTGAATTGGGTGATACCCTCACCCGTGATCTGGAGGAAAAGCTTGCTCAATTGACTGCTCGCTTCAACAACCTCGGAGGTTATGAATATGAGAATGAAATCAGCTTTGTCCTTACCTCACTCGGATTGCCCAAGACGGTTTGGTTTCGTCGTATCGGCAGTTTCAGCGGAGGTGAGCAGACCCGAATCGTTCTGGCTGGCATCCTGTTGCGGCAATTTGACCTGCTTATCTTGGACGAACCCACCAACCACCTGGACATCGAAATGATCCAATGGCTGGAAGGATATCTGGTCAAGCTCGATCGTCCCTATCTGCTGGTCTCTCACGACCGCCGTTTCCTGGACAACACCGTTACTTCCATCTATGCCTTGGAGGACACTCATTTATCCATCACCAAAGGCAATTACCGCTCCTTTAGCGAAGCCCGTGCCATCGCTCTGATGAGCCAGGAACGGATGTATGAGCGGCAACAGCGTTTCATCGCCCGCACCCAAGACTTTATCAGCAAAAACATGGCAGGTCAAAAGACCAGCCAAGCCAAATCCCGGCTCAAAATGCTCAACCGCCTGGAGATCATCAAACGCCCGAAACACCGGCATCAGACCGACCTCAAGATCCGCTCCGCCCGTCGTTCCGGCAATGATGTATTTGTCCTGGACGACGTTACGATCGGCATTAACGAGCAGCTTATCCTGGCAGAGGAGGTGAATCTCCGGGCTCATTACCGGGACCGCGTGTGTATCATCGGCAGGAACGGCTGTGGCAAGACGACCCTGCTCAGGACGCTCCTCGGCGATCGCGAGATCCTGGATGGTTACCTCAAGACAGGAGCCAGCTTGATCATCGGCTACTATGACCAGCAACAGGTGGAATTGGATGAGAAGCTCACCGTATTTGACTGCCTGCTTCAATTGGTGCCCATAGCGCCTCAAGGTTATGTCCTCTCTTGGTTGGCACGCTTCGGTTTCCGTGGTGACGACACTCTCAAGCGGGTCTCAGTGCTCAGTGGTGGCGAAAAGTCCCGCCTCTACCTCTGCCTCCTGATCCATCAAAATCCCAATCTGCTCATTCTGGACGAACCCACCAATCACCTGGACATCGCCATGACGGAAACCCTGCTCAGTGCTCTGAAGGATTATGACGGCACGATCATCTTTGTCTCTCATGACCGCTATTTCATCAGTCAATTAGCCACCCGCTACTGGGTATTCTGCCAATGCCTTCGGGACAGTCAGCTATACAATACCATCACCGATTGCGAAGGTGATCTGGAATTGATCCTCCAGACCGCTTTCACCACTCCGGAACCAGAAAAGAGCAAACCGATGGATCGGGAACGAAGGCGCAAACTCAATCCCTGGTACCTCCAACAGATCCAGCAGAAGCTTGATCATCACGGCGATGAGCTCAGTCGCCTGACCATGGATTTGACCCTGATCCACCAAAAACTCTCCCAATCGGAGACCTATACCAATGAACAACAGATCTTCCTGCTCCGGTCTCACATGCTGGAACTGGAAAAACAGATCGAACAGGAACGCTTAAACGTCCGGGAACTGGAAGACCAATACCTCCAATTGAGTTATGAAGACCTGTAAAAAGATCGGATTCACCACTTCCATGCCGGTGGAGGTCTTGTTTGCCGCCGGACATATCCCCGTGGATATCAATAACATCCTCATGTCCGGTGATCCGGTCAGGCATATCCGCCAGGCTGAACTCAAGGGCTTCCCGCGCACCGTCTGTACATGGATCAAAGGCAATTATGCCACCGCTTTGAGTGCCAACCTCGATGAAGTGGTCGGCGTCATCCAGGGCGACTGCTCAAACACGCATTCGTTATTGATGATGCTCTCCGACGAAGGTATGCCCGTCACTTTCTTCTCCTTCCCACCTCAGCGTGAGGATGATGAATTGAATCGTGAGATCACCAAACTGGAAGAGCGATATGAGGTCAGCCGCAATGAAACGGAGAAGGTTAAGCAGCGCCTCGACGGGATTCGCCGTAAATTGCGCATCCTTGATGATCTGACCTGGAAAGAGCGCTTGGTGACCGGCAGAGAAAACCACTGGTGGTTGATCAATTCATCCGACTTCATGGGCGATCCCGATGGCTTTGAAGAACGGCTGGATGCCTTTTTGGATCAGGTCAGAAACCGTGATCCCCTGCCCCACAAACTCCGCATCGGATACCTCGGCGTTCCGCCGATTTATCTGAATCTGTATGACACCATTACCGATCTGGGTGGCGATGTCCTCTTCAACGAAGTCCAGCGTCAATTTGCCATGCCCGCCCTCGAAAGCGACATCGTTCAGCAATACCTCACTTTCACCTATCCCTACAGCGTGTTTGACCGCCTACACGATATCCAGACCGAGATCCTCAAGCGCGGGATCGATGCCGTCATTGGTTACACCCAGTCCTTCTGTCACCTCCAGATCGATAATATCCTGCTCAAGAAATACATCGACCTGCCTTTCCTGACCCTCGAAGGCGATCAACCGGAGATCATCGACCAGCGCACCCTCCTCCGCCTGGAGAGCTTCTTTGAAGTCCATACCTCAACCTAACGGACACGGGGAAAAAGCGCTCCACCGAGCAAATGGTGAACGTGTCGCTGTCGCCCTCAGCGGTGGAGTGGATTCCGCCATGGCTGCCAAACTGCTGCTGGATCAGGGTTATGAAGTGGTCGGTTTGACCATGTCCATCTGGGATGGCAGCATCCCGATCACCGGGTCGGTAAAGAGTGGCTGCTTCGGTCCCGGAGAAAAGGATGACCTCGCCTCCGCCCAGGCGATCGCTGCCAAACTGGGCATCCCTCACCACATCATTGACCTGAGTAAGCAGTACAAGGACGATATCCTGGGCTATTTTTGTTCCACCTACCTCGCCGGCAAGACGCCCAATCCCTGCGTCTTCTGCAATCAGAGGATGAAATTTGGCTTTCTCCCCC
>VGPI01000015.1 GCA_016875595.1 Candidatus Cloacimonadota bacterium | reverse complement strand
CAGGGCGATGAAGCCGAAGCCCTTCGATTTCAGGTAATTCTTGGCTTTACTGATATCTTTGGGAGCATCTATGGAGATAACGACCACGGTCAGAGAGTCGTATTTCTTCTGCAATAGATCGAGCTGGGTCATGGATGCTTTGCAGGGCGTGCACCAGGATGCCCAGAATTCGATCAGAACGGGACCTTTGCCAAGGATGTCTGACAAGCGCATGTCGTGATTATTGGCATCCGGCAGACGGAAGTCGGGCATCACATCAGCATCCAGACCGGGGATCAGGATGATCAGCGTCATAAGGATCATGAGCATGGCTTTCATTAACAACTCCTATTTACTCTGAGAGACAGGGACTTCCAGACCATTGTAGATCCGGGCATTGGAACCGAAAGTGGCGGGCTGTCGCTGTACCCATACCAAAAGATGGGCATCATCGGGCAATGCACCCTGGTAAGGCAATGAAAAAGACAAGGGCTGGCTCAGGTTGCTGCCGCTGATGTCCATCTCCCCCTTGCGAATTACGATGTTTCGATAGGTATGAGGCGGGTTGCCGTAATCACGTTCACGCTCATAGATCACATACTTCAACCTCAAGTTCTGGGTATCGAAACCATCATTGACCGGTGTGACCTGAACACTGCCGGCGAGCTGAACCCCAGCGGTATAGGTATAAGACAAGCCGGTGAGCAGGACTTCCGCATTGGCTTGGACGATGCTTTGCACCAAGGTTTGATACAAAGCGAGGTTCTCGCTGGAATTGCCGATCAGCCGGTTCAAGCCCTGCACCACCACCGTCGGCATCGCGGGATAGCCGTAGTAAGCATAGACATCAAGCGCATTACTGTCAAATGGCCCGCCGACATGATATTCAATATAGGAAACATCCAGCGGATACTGCATCTGCAGATCATGCAACGCTTGTTCCACCGGCGGGCAATTGGGGCAACCGACGAAGGTAAAGCTTTCGAGGACGGCACGTTGCCTTGCCGGAGGATTGCAGCAGGAGATGCGATTGCCCCAGAGTTTCCAGGTGCCATCCCGCTTGATCAGCCTTTCGCCGGTAAAGGTGCTGTCCGCAAGCAGGATTCTGGTATCGGGTGCATAGATCTGCAGACGCCAGTTCGTATTTGCCAGCGTATCATTCTCGACGACGCTTGCCAGTAGCGATACTGTAAATTGGGGCGCATCGGTTTCATCAAACATAGAACGGAAGAAATTCTCGCGGGCGGATTTGATCTGGCCATTGTGCAGGTAGTCCTCGTCATAAATGGACATCACACCGGTGAGATCAAGAGCTGATGCATCATCAAAAGCCAGTTGCAGAGGAGTGAAAACCAATGCCCCAAAATCGATCGTTTGCGGCGGATCAAACTTGCTGTCGAAACGGGTGCAGGACGCCAAAACAAAGACCAGCGCCAAGAGGATGAGTAGTGATCTGGCCATCTTCATTCCTTGTCCGGTAATAGCGCCAGTGCATCCTGAATGGCTGCGCGGCTGATTATTTCGCTGAACAGCACCGGTTCCTTGCCAGGGATATAGAGGATGTTGAAAGGCACACCGGCGCGACCATGATTTTCCATCCATTTCTGGAGCTCGGGGTCGTTTCGGGAGAAGTCGCCCTTGATCAGGTGCACGCCCTTTGCCTTGAATTCATCCATTGTTTCCGGTTTGAACAGGACGCGGGTTTCATTGAGCTTGCAGTTCTTGCACCAGACCGCACCAAAATCCAGGAAGACCGGCTCGCTCCGGGCGATCAGCGTATTGACCAGTTCCGGCGAGAACTGATACCAGCCGGCAGGAGCTTTGGGAGCAGGAATGAACAGACCATCCTGCGTCACGGTCACCGGCTCCGGCACTTTTTCCTTATAAGGCAGGTAGTACATGGCAGAGGCAACGATGATCGCCAGCGCCCAGACGGTGATATTCCACTGGGTGAATGACTTGTATTCCGGACGCACGAACTGGCCATAGAGCCAGGCGGCAAATGAAACCACGACCAGGAACAGGAGCACCCGGAAGAGGTAGTCACCATCGGTCATCTGATAGAGGTCATGCAGCATCCACAGTGCCACACCGATCAGGACAAAGCCCATGATCTCCTTGAAGATATTCATCCATTCACCGGGTTTGGGGATTACCTTGAGCACGGCAGGAATGAACCCGAGCAAGATAAAGGGCAGAGCCAAGCCCAATCCGATCAAAAGAAAGAAGATGGGGATCACCCACACCGGCTGCAGGAAGGCAAAACCGATGGCGGGACCCAATAGCGGCGCGGAACAGGCAGTTGCCAGCGGAACGGCGATAAGTCCTCCGGCAAAGGATCCCCAGATCCCGCCCCGGGAGCTTGATTTGCTGGCTCCGCTCATGCCGGGAGCATTGATGATGAATACGTCAAACAGCGACAGGGCAAAGACATAGATGATCGAGATAAGTACGATATTGAACCAGATATTCTGGAACTGAAAACCCCAGCCCACGGACTCACCGGCAAGCTTCAGGATCACGACCACCGCGGCCAGAATACTGAAGGCAACAAGTATGCCACCGGTATAGGCCAGCGAATGGGACAATATCCTTTTCTTATCCTCCTGCGCCTGGCGGACGATGCTCATTGCCCGAATAGACAGCACCGGTAGCACGCAGGGCATGGCATTCATGATGATCCCCCCGACAAAGGCGATCAGTGCGAACAGCAGAAAGCGCAGTACAGGATTCTCTGTCTTTGAACTCGGTGACTTGGGACCATCTGCCGTAGCTCCGGTGGCCATAACTTCCACATTGGCGGTACTATCGAGAGACGCCGTGGTGCGATCGGGATCAATATCCTCGTTCGGATCTGTGGGGTTGGGATAGGCGGTGCCAGCCAGGATCTCCAGTGATGCCTCTCCGGACTTCATTGCCGGCGGCAGGCACATCCCGCTTTCATAGCACAGGTTGTACCCCATCTCCACGGTGATCCGGACATTGCCCGGAGCAGCATTCGGCTTGAGCGCAAAAGGCAACGTAAGTGTAACCGAGCCGTGATATTCCCATTCATCCTCCGCCTTGACCCTGGTCGGCTGGGGATAGGTTAACTGGCCAAAGATCAGCGCCGGATGCGACGCTTTCAGATAGAAATAGTCGTTTTCAGCGGTGGGGTCGTGGGTCTGTTTCAAGTCGGCAGGCATGGTCAGGGTAGCGCTGAGAACGCCCTTGCCTCCCGCTTCAATTTGTACCGGACCGACCAGGAAGCTCACGGCCTGTGCCGCAAGCAGGGTCACACCCAGCATGATCAATATCATCAACCAGCCCTTGGGGCAGCGATGCATATAAACCTCCTGTCACCGTCGCCGGTGAAGTCATATTCAGATTATGATGTCCGAAATCAGGGCGCTTCGGAAAGACGCCCCTACGAACAGCATCGGAATGCTATGTTACGAACAGGGCGTTTTGGAAAGACGCCCCATGCAGATATGTTAATCCATAGTTTAAACCATGCAAATCACAGGCATTTGCCGGTGTACATACCACAAGATATCATGCACTTATGCAGTTTTCATTCCACAGCTCAGGTCAATGTCATTTCGGCTGCCGGGTCAGGACACTTATATTCCAGATCTTTCGGGCATATTGGCTGGGGCTGGGGCGCTGAAGGAAAGCGCCCCTACGGGGACACTCACATTCCAGATTTTTCGGGCATATTGGCGGATCGCTTCATCGGAGGAGAATCTCCCCATCCCGGCTACATTGAGGATGGACATCCGGTTCCAGGTTTTCTGATCATGATAAACGGCATCGATCTCTTTCATCACCCGGGCATAATCGGCAAAGTCCGCAATGATACAATACTGATCTCCCTGATAGAGCAGCAGTTCGACCAAGGGACGAAACAGCGCCGGTTGCATCGGACTGAGCATGTCGTCATTGATGAAATCAAACACCGCTTGCAGGTCTGGTTGCCGGTGCATCAGGTCATAGGGATGATAGCCACCGGCTTTCAGGTGTTCCACTTCCGCTTCAGTCATCCCAAAGAGGAAGAAGTTATCCGCTCCCACCGCCTGCCGGATCTCGATATTGGCACCATCCAGCGTTCCCACCGTCAATGCCCCATTCAGGGCAAATTTCATATTTCCGGTACCGGACGCTTCGGTTCCGGCAGTGGAGATCTGCTGGGAGAGTTCTGCCGCCGGCATGATCTGCTCCGCCAGTGACACCCGGTAGTTCGGCAAAAATATCACGTTGATCAGCCTGGCGAGTTGTTTGTCTTTTATAATGTATTCACCCAGGGCACAGATCAAGCGGATGATCAGTTTGGCGGCAAAATACCCCGGAGCTGCCTTACCGGAGAAGAAGAAGGTGTGCGGAACCATGCCGTGAGCCTTGCCGGATTTGATCCTGACGCTCAGATGCAGGATGTGCAGGGCATTGAGCAATTGTCGCTTATATTCATGGATGCGTTTGGCTTGAAAGTCGAAGATGCTATCCGGATCGATCTGGTGGTGATAGCAATCGGCAATGTGCTTGATAAACAGCAACTTATTGGCCATTTTCACCTTAGCCCACTGGTCCAGAAATGCGCCATCCCCCGCCACCGCTCTCAAGTCCTCCAGTTTGTTCAGATCATTCTTCCAGTCATCTCCGATCGCCTCACTGATCAGGGCGCTCAATGCCGGATTTGCCAGCATCAACCACCGGCGGGGTGTGATGCCATTAGTCACATTGGTAAAACGTTCCGGAAAGAGGTGATTAAACTCGGGAAACAGCCGGGTCTTCACCAGATCCGAATGCAATTCCGACACCCCATTCACCTGATGTGAGCCAATAACCGCCAGATTTGCCATGCGCACACTCCGCACCGGGTATTCCTCGATGATGGAAAGCCGTCTCAGAGTGTCATTATCGCTTACTCCATCGAGCCGGATCCGATCCAGGAAACGCTGGTTGATCTCATAGATGATCTGCAGATGCCTGGGCAGGAGCCGTTCAAACAGATCGATCCGCCATTTTTCCAGCGCTTCCGGCAGGATGGTATGATTGGTATAAGCCATCGTATTTTGCGTAATATCCCAAGCGGTTGCCCAATCCAGCCGTTTCACATCCACCAGCAGACGCATCAGTTCCGCCACCGCAATGGCAGGATGCGTATCATTGAGCTGGATCGCTGCCTGATCCGGAAATTGCCTCAGGTCGTCAAATTTCTTGGCAAAGCGACGCAGGATATCCTGTAGCGTGGCGGACACAAAGAAGTATTCCTGCTTGAGCCGCAGTTCTTTGCCGGATATTGTGTCATCTTTGGGGTAGAGCACTTTGGAGATCATCTCCGAGTGGTTTTTGCCTGCCACCGCGTCGATATAATTTCCTTCATTGAAATATCTCAGGTCAAAATCACGTGATGCCTTGGCAGACCACAGACGCAGGGTATTGACATAGTCATTCCGGTAGCCGGGCACCAGATAATCATAAGCCATTGCCATGACCGTCTCATTATGATGCCAGTGAACATGCGGGCGATGATCATCGTTTTTGTCCGCAGTCACATGTCCGCCAAAGAAAACGGGAAAGAGGTGTTCCGGATGCGCCACTTCCCACACGCTGCCATAGCGCAGCCAGTTGTCCGGCGTTTCGATCTGTTCGTTATTATGCACATGCTGGCGGAAGATGCCATATTCATAGCGGATGCCATAACCATAAGCCGGAATACCCAGCGTGGACATCGAATCCAGAAAACATGCCGCCAGCCGTCCCAAACCGCCATTGCCCAGACCGGCATCCCATTCCAGCTCTTCCAGTTCGCTCAGATCAAAACCCATCTGTTTCAGCCCCGTTTGCGCTTCCCTGCCAATATCGAGATTGAGGATGGCGTTGGACAAGGATCTGCCGATCAGGTATTCCAGCGAGAGATAATAGACCCGCTTCCCATGTTTCCGATAAACCGTGGGTTGCGTCTGCAGCCAGCGATCCAGCATGAGATCGCTGACGGCATTGGCAAAACTCTGATAACAGTCCAAGGGCGTGGCGGAGAACTGATCCTTGCCCTGGGTATATTTGAGGTGGTTGATAAAGCGGTTCACGATCTCCTGGGCGCTTACGCTCAGGCGGTGCGATGATATCAGGGTGCTCAGGTCTTTGTTCATCTCTCCTCCCTCCGGCGGAAAACACCGGAAGTTTGCTCTGTACAGCGAGCCAAGCATGGATGAGCGCATTTACCTGTCAAGCACAATCTCCATCAGTTGCCCAAGCCCCTTGTCTGTAGCATAAGCATCGCTTGTCCAAAACATAAAGTAAGGATTGACAGGATGTCCGGCTCCGAATATGGTACCGCAACTGAGACCGAGGATAATGCAGATGAAAGACAAATTGTTGAACGAGTTGCAATCACGCCAGGATGAGCAACGCGCCTGTGGCGCAGCGCGCTTTTTCAAGACTGGTAAAGGTGAATATGGCGAAGGCGATCAGTTCTGGGGCATCACCGTTCCCCAGCAGCGATCCCTTTCCCGCAAATACCATAAACTTCTGGATGAAAGTGATTTACAGGTTCTGATCCGGCATCCGGTGCACGAAGTCCGGCTCTGCGCGCTCATGATGCTGGTGCTCCGTTATCAGAAGGCAAAGAGCGAGACGGATCAGGAGCGGTGGGTGGATGTCTTCCGCCACAACATGGACTTTGTCAACAACTGGGATCTGGTGGACAGCAGCGCCCATCTCATCCTGGGTGACTGGTGTCTGCGTCATGGCTGGGAGGAATTGACCGCGCTTGCCCACAGCAGCCATCTCTGGCGTCAGCGCATTGCCGTGATCGCCACCTTTGCGTTTATCCGCCAGGATATTTATGAGCCCTGCTTCCGGATGGCGGAAATTCTGCTCGATCACCGCCATGACCTGATCCACAAAGCCGTTGGCTGGATGCTGCGGGAAGCCGGCAACCGCAATTTCACCGCCGAATATGAATTCCTCATCCTGCATCACCGCAGCATGCCACGCACCATGCTCCGCTATGCCATCGAGAAATTTGCCGATCCGCTCCGCCAGAAATTTCTCAAAGGACTGCTATAACTAATACTAATTGAATGACTTGACCGCTATATCAATGGTTCCGTCCCAGCTTACTTGCCTGACCTGTCATTCTGCTTGCCCCTCTTAATCAAGTCATTATCCCCCCTTAATCAAGCGTTAATAATTAACGCTTGATTAAGGGGGGATAATGACTTGATAGATGCCGGCAAGCTGGGTTGACCCCCGGCGCTACTGATAATGGTGGTAGCACAGATGTAATTCCAGTATATGCTTCGGTGACGGCAAGCCAGGGACGGAACCTGACTGGATATTATATGTGACAATAATGCATCAATCGCGAGAATATAACCCGGATTACTGTGACATTATTGCAACAATAAAAGTGTATGCTTGGTGACACCAGCGGGTCGATCCGGTTTTTATTGGAAGTTTATAGCATTGTTTTACAGCCTATTATGAGATTGCGGGCAGAAGATCCCGTTTGATTTTGGAAATTGGCATGGCTTTTGCGATGGTAACGACTGAGACCCATACGGAATCACGAGACAAAAATAAACCAAAAAAAAGGAGATTACCACCATGGGAACCCAACAAATTCTGTTGATCGTACTGAGCGTAATCATTGTCGGCGTCGCCATCGCAGTCGGCATCACGATGTTCCGGACACAGGCTTATAATGCGAATCAGACCGCAATAGCCAGTGAAGTGCAGCAATATGCTGCAGAAGTGATCAAGTTTTACAAGACCCCCGTCTCCCAGGGCGGATCAGGTCAGGGCGAAGTAGATCCCACCCAAACCAATGTATCCACCTTTATCGGCTTCAATCCCACGACCTTCCTCAACAACTCTGAGAATGGCGTGTTCAAAGTAACCACCGTTACCGACAGCACTGTGATCATCGCTGGTATCGGTAAGGAACTCAAGGGTGGCGTGTATCCCAAGATCACCACCACGATTATCCTGGCCAGCGGTACAATTACATCTGTACCCGGCACGTCGGCTCAACCGGGATTCTAATGCTCTGATCCATGTATTAACACAGCAGGTCAGGAATGGCAGCAGCCGCCATTCCTGACCCATCTGACAAGGTGCTACTGTCCAAGAATTCGAGGGTTTCGGGTTTTTGGACAGTATCATTATAGTGATAAAGGATATCGGCGATGCAGGAATACCGTTTCAAAGGGATCAGCCCGCAAGGCAAGCTCGTGCAGGGCACCTTCACGGTCGGTAACAGAAGTGAAGCCAAAGCCCATATCAAGAGCCTGATGACCAAGTATCAACTGCGCTTGCAGTCCATGGAAAAGAAGCGCGACTTTCTGTATAAGGTGATGGTTCCGGGCAAAAAGACCTTTAGCGGCAGGCAATCCGCCTTTTCCAAGGAGGAAGTGGCCACAGCATTGCGTAAAATGGGTTACACCACATTCCGTATCAATCCGGTGCTCTTCGATCTGCCGATCAAACCCTCGGCGCAGGACATCATGATGTTCATCAAACTGAGCACAACGATGCTCAAGGATAAGATGAGCTTTGGCAAGATCCTCGGCATGCTGGCAGAAGAGCAAAACAACCGGATGCTCAAAGACACGCTGCTCCAGATCGAGAATCAGCTCAAGGCAGGCGCTGAAGGTAAAGAGGTCTTTATGCGCTTTAGCAATGTCTTTGGCAGATTTCCCGCTTTTATGCTGGGTCTGGCTACCCGTAGCGGCAGCATGGCGGATGTGTTTGAAGCGACCTGTAAGTTTATCGAGCGGGATCAGGAGATCAAGAAGAACGTCAGGAAAGCACTGATCTCACCGATGTTTGCGGTTCTGGCGACAGTCGCTGCCGTCATTTACTATGTCGTCAAGATCTTTCCGGCCACGGCAGAGCTCTTTCTCAAATACGAAATGCCGGTACCGCCATTGACCAAGAGCACTCTGGAATTGAGTGATTGGTTGTCGGCGACCTGGTATTATATCACTGGTGGGATGGTTTTGCCGATCATCGGTCTGTGGCAATGGTGGCGAACGCCCAAAGGCAGGGTCTGGCGCGATAAATACATCATCAAGCTCCCCTTGGTGGGACATCTGATCCACAAATCCAGCATCGAGATCTATTTTCGCGTGTTTGCCACGATCTACGCCGGCGCCGGTGACAATATCGAGACCATCAAAACGGCTGCCGAAGCCTGCCGCAATGCCTGGATGGAACAACAGATCAAGACCGTCACTCTGCCCCTGATGCTCCGCGAGGGCATGGCATTCGTGCCGGCGATGGAAGCGGCAGGTGTCTTTACCAAGACCGCGCTCACCCGCCTGCGCACCGGACAGGAGACCGGCAATATCCTGCTGTCGGCAACGCAGATCGCCACCTATTATGAAGCGGAGACCACTTACAAAATGAATAATCTGATCGAGTATATCCAGACCCTGGTCGGCTTGTTCATCGCCATCATCATCACCTTGCTGACCGTGGTCTCGGCAGATATAGCCACGGTATCGCCTCCGATCAAATAGCGGAGGAATAGGAAATGAGCGGCTTGACCAAATTTGGGAAGTATCTGATCAACAATCACTTTCTGGATTCGGCTTTGGTGGAACGCGCTAACCTTAAGCTGTTCGAGTTTGGGGATACCTCGCCCGGCGCGCTGGCACGGCTCTTGATCAAGGAATTCAATATCGCTCATGACACCGTGTATGAACCGCTGGCTCAATTGTACGCCTTTCCCTCCCTGGAGATCGACCCGGAATCGATAGACAGCAAACAGACCGCCCAATGCCGTGATCTATTGAACAAGTTCAATGAGGACTTCAAGAAGAAACTCTTTTATCACAAGATCTTTCCCTATTGCATCCTGAGCGGAGAACGCGACACGCTGCAGATCCTGGCGGCCGATCCCACCGACAAGCTCATCCAGGAAATTCCGGCTCAGACCGTCTTCAAGCGTTATGAGATCTACTGGTGTAAACTGAAAAGCATTGAAGAGCTGATCCAGAAAATTGCCCCGCAGAAGAATGAATTTCTCCAGCTTCTGGAAGAAGCCGGGCAGATCGTGGTCGATGTGGAGGGTCCGGATGATGGACTCAATGAGCAGGCATTGGATGAAGAGATCAACAAGAGCTTGCTGGTCAACCTCTTTGAGGGTGCCATGATCGAAGCGGTGCGCCGGGATGCAAGCGATATCCATATCATCCCCAATGGCAAAATGACCATTGATGTGTATATCCGGGTGGATGGAAAACTGCAGCTTTGGCACCGGCAGGAGAACACGCCGCCGGAAGCGCTGGCGGCGGTGGTCAAAGACCGCAGCATTGGCGTGGACCGCTTTGAGCGGGATACGGCCCAGGACGGATTTGCCCAACGCCTGATCGACGACCACCTGATTCGTTTCCGTATATCTATCTTTCCCATCGTCTCAGCCGAATATGAGCGCCGCTTCGAGAGCATCGTCATCCGGGTCATTGACGACCGCAAGGTGATAGCGGACTTTCGCAAGCTCGGTTTTCAGGAACAGGCGGAAAATGAATTCCTCAAGTCCATCAATACCTCCAAGGGGATCGTGATCGTCACCGGACCCACAGGCAGCGGCAAGAGCACGACCCTGATGGCTGCCCTGCACCACATCATCAGTCCCGATATCAATGTCCTCACCTGCGAGGATCCGGTGGAATATGTGATCAATGGCGCCCGCCAGCTTAAAATCGGTCACAAACTGAGCTTTGAACAGGCAATCCGCGCCATCCTCCGCCATGATCCCGATGTGGTCATGGTCGGTGAGATCCGCGACAAAATAACCGCCGAAACCGCCGTCAAGCTTGCCAATACCGGGCACTTGACGCTTTCCACCCTGCATACCAATGATGCGCCGAGTGCGATCAGCCGGCTGTATAAAATGGGGATCGAACCATTCCTGCTGGCATATTCGATCAATATCATCATCGCCCAGCGCCTCGTGCGCAAGCTCTGCGTCCACTGCCGGCGTCCCATCAGCAAGGAGAACTGGCAGGCGGCGATCCTGCTGGGACTGGGCGGTGAGGAAGTTCAGAGCGGTTTGCTCTACGAACCGGTGGGTTGCCCCAAATGCCATCAGGGTTACCGGGGGCGGATCAATATCGCCGAAGCGCTCTATTTCTATCCCGAGATCCGGGCTGAAATCATGAAATGCAAGACCGAGATCGATGAAGAACGCATCCGCGAAATCGCCGAAAAACACGGGATGCTGTCCATGCGCCGTTCTGGGATCGAACGCATCCGCGAGGGCTTAACCAGTGTCTCCGAAGTGCTGTATGCCACAAGCGAGTAAAAGATGAACCTGCTGGAAATGGTGCTGGCGCTCTTTGCCGTCCTCTTTTTTACTACCGTGGCGTTAGTTTACAACCGCGTGGCTTGGGATTCGATGGAGTATATCGATGACAGCAACAAGGTGATCCAGGCAACACACTTGGGTCACCGCTATCTCGATGAGGTGGACGCCAAGCTATTTTCCAAGCAACTGGCATTCAATAATATCACCACCAACTTCAATTTCACGCAAACGGTCAATCTGGTGCATCCGAGTTATGTCTATACCGTGCAGGCGACAGCATTTCAATGTGATTCCATGGGTGTAGCCCTGTCAACACCGGTCACCAAACCATTATATTCGAGAGTTAATATCCGGATGACTACACCCTATGGTATGAAAGTGCCGGTACAGGTGTTCCGCATCTACTCAAGAACGAACTACAATATATGAATGCGATCATCGACGTAATGGGCTCCTTTTTGATCGGCAGCATCCTGCTGCTGATGATGATCACCTTTCAGTATCAGATGCAGGAGACGGCAGCCCGGGCAATGTTTTCCGCCAATATGATGTCGCACATCGATGATGCCGCTACCTTCCTTAACCATGTGATCGCCCTTGCCGGTATCGGAGTTGCCCCGACCAGCACGGTCACCGTCGCCCAGACCAACCGGATGGTTTTTCGAACCTATTGGGATTATAATAATGGTTACTTGTCAGCGGTTTCAAACACGATCGAGATCAAATTATCGCCGGTCGTTACTCCGGTGGGCACAGCCCTGACCATTTACCAAAATGGCCAGTTGGTCGAGGACAATGGTCACATCATGTGGGTGGAGCATTTGCATTTCACCTATTACACCAAAACCGATCAGGCTACTACTACTGCCTCTGCAGTCCGGTCTGCCGAGATCCGGCTCACTTTTAAGCGGGATCCGCCCCGCCTGGGAACTGCGCCGATCAGAGCCCGGCTGCAGATCAAGTGTTACCTGATGAATGCTTATATGCGCGGAGCATAGTAAAATGAGGGACGAAATGACAATTGGCGCTTTGGAAAGACAGCTCATGGAACGGACAGGCTCCGCTTATGCCACAGACCGAAGGTGTTGGGTCGCTGAGGGAAAGCGACCCTACATACGCCCTCAAAGGAGAAAATCATGGGAAGAGCTTTATTAGTCGTCGTCATCCTGATGAGCACCATCTTTGCTGCCATTGTGGTCTCAATGCAGAAAAATCTGCTCAAGATCCCTGATATTATCACCTACAATATGGTCCGGCGGGAAGCGGAGAACGTAAGCGATTTTGCCTTGCGGAAAGCCGTTGCCCGGGCTTCATTTCTGGGTGCCAGCATTAATCCCACTTATGTGACCAACATGACCGAGAGTTATAACAACCTTACCATCGGCAGCACCACCATCGACAGCGTCAGATTCAGCTTTAATACCAGCACCCAGAAATTTCGGGCGGTATCCTATGTCCGCGGAGAGAAACAAGGGATCACCCTGCCCTACCAGGCGGAGATCGCATTCAACTTCCCAATCTCTCAGATCATGGGTACGCCCAATTGCTTTTACTATGAATTCAATCAACCGCAGTTCCTCGGCGCCAACGAATACATCAGGGATTCCTCGCCCAATCAGAATACCGGCGAACCCATGAATCATTTGCAAACAAGACCGCATGGGGGAGCCGACAGCTGGAAGTATGCCTATTTTGATGGCGTGGACGACTATATCCGGCGGGAGGACCATCCCTCATTGAGATTGAGCGGAGAATTGACGTTGGTGGTCTTTGCCAAGATCGATCAGGGCAGGACAACCTCATCTTTGGTCTGGATCCCCTCCAATCCCTATGATACCGGTGTCCCCACCGTCAATGGACCGGGGCATAACCTGCGCTATAAACCGACTGCCGGCATCTGGTTCACCTCCAGTCCGAAGCAGATCAATTTTGGCGTGACGCATGAAAACAACGTTTTAACCGTTGCTACCTTTCCTTTCGTTCCGGATGGTAAATGGCCCCACAACAAGGATCCCTGGCATTTCTTTGCCATGACTTACAACCGGAATACCCGACTTCTGAAAGGCTACTACAATGGGCTCTTAGTGACGACGGTTACCGCTACCACCCCGACACCGGTCAAAGAAAACACCTATGGCTTTCAGGTCGGGCGGCGCGACATCCGTGTCCTGGGCTCCGGCGGAAATAGCGAATACATGTATATGAAAGGCGGACTGGATCAGGGTGGTTTGTGGAACCGGGAACTATCCGCTGCCGAGATCTTTGGTTTTTATTACGGCGTGATCAATCCGGCGGATGTATTGTATATCAGGGATTAATGGAGAATGGAGAATGGTGGAACAGGATAGAATGACGATGCTACGCTGGTGGGCGATGATCCGGTGGTTTATGGTGGTGGTCACCTTTTCCATCGGGATGTTGCACATCAGTTTCTCGATCACCAGTGTGCACAATATTCTGTTCTTCAGTGTATTCTCCGGGATCGTGGCGCTCAATATCTATTTCCATTTTCAATCCAAGGTCATGCACAATTGGGTGACCATCTTCCAGGTGATCCTCGATATCATATTTGCCACGATCGTCGTTCATCTGACCGGCGGGATCGGGTCTTCCTTCGTCTGGTTCTATCTGATCGGAATTATCACGGCGGCTCTGACCATTCCCCACAGCGGGGGCTTGATCGCCGGTCTGATCGGCAGTTTATCCCTGGTGATCCTGATCATCCTGTACCAGAACAAGATACTGATCGCTTCTGAACGGGATGCAATGGACATTGCCAATACGACGGTCTACATCCTGTCCTATACCGGCTTGTTCTGCGGGGTGGCAATGATCGCCAGCTACCTGAGCGACCACCTCTCGGCACAGACGCACCTGAAGGATCAATTTGCCCTGTTGAAACAGGAAAATCAAGCGCTGAAGGACGATGCTTCCCTTCTCTCGAAACAAATGGCGATATATACGGAACTGCGACCCGTCTTGCACAAAATCGCACACCTCGATCATGATATCAACACGCCGCTGTGCATCATCTCATTGTCGATCGGCAGAGTTAAACGGCTGGGCTTTGAACTGAAAAATAGTGGGCTGCAAAAAAGTAGTGATGAGATTACGGAAGCCATGAACAAGATAAATATCCTCTTGCAGCAATTAAACCCGCTCAAACGACATCCATTGATCCAGGACATAGGTCCGTCTTTCCAGAGCGACCTGTTTCCCAGTCTCATCGAAGGGTCGCTTTCCCTCAGCGACCCGGAAGACGCAGGAGCCGATAAGGGCGCTGAAGGAAAGCACCCCTACATCCAAGGCGAAGGAGCCGATAATGGCGCATAAAATACTGGTGGTTGACGACGAACAGAGCATCCGGGATATCATCCGGGAATTCCTGTTCGAGATGGGATATGAGGTCAAGGTCGCCGTGGATGGCGTTGATGCTCTGGATAAAGCCCGGTTTGAGACCTTTGACCTGTATATCATCGATATCTATATGCCCCGCCTGGATGGGCTGGAACTATTGCTGAGGATCAAGGAATTGCAACCCCTGGCGGTTGTGATTATCACCACCGGCTTCTCCAGCATCGATGTGGCGGTCAAAGCCATCCGCAATGGCGCTTACCATTATCTGACCAAGCCGATCCAGGCAGAGGAATTGACCAAAGTGGTTGAATCCGGACTGAAACATAGTGAAGAACTGAAAGATGTAAATAGCATCTCAGCTCCTCCCGGCAGTGCCGTTGAACAGCCCGAAATGCTATTATTGAGAGGGTTTACGCCGGAGCAGCAGCAGGATTTCCGTGCCGTTGGCGTGTCCTGCAAGTATAATGCGGGCGATACCATACCCCAGGATAATGCCATCGGCAGCATGCTCTGGATCGAATCCGGCAAGATCGCTGTCAAATATCGCAATGCCACCGTGGAGACCCTCAAAACCGGCGATATCTGGGGTGAGGAGTCCTTTATCACATCCAATCCGGTCTTCACGCAGTTGATCGCTGCCGAGGTCACGCAGGTAAGACACTTTAACCGCGGCAAACTGATCGAGTTCTTTACTTACAACGATGAAACGCTCACCAAACGGTATATGATCAATCTGGTGCAGTGCATCTATGTCAAATGGCGCCGGGCGGTTTACCGGATCGGGATCTTCAGTGGTTTTTCTCCCGAATTGCCCAAATAGTTGCACAAGCGGAGCTTGTCGGTTTGACAAAGCGCCCTAAGGATCAAGCATGGCGTTGACGAAAACATCATATCTGGAAATGAACCTGACTGATTCCTTAGTCGGGGTCGACCTCTGCCACCGGATCGAGCAGTGGTTGGACAAGAATCCGGAATCGGTCATGGAAGGGCATAAGTTGATGCGCTCCTGGTTGCTCAGGATGATCGAGGCGACTGCTTCAGATCTTGATTTTGGCGGACCTGGCAGCAAACAGATGATCTGGATGAGGATCTATGGCATTAAGTCACCCAATCCTGATTTCGGCACTTATGCGCCCTGGGAAACCAACCTGATCATCCTCAGCTGGCTCACTCCCCTACAAAAGAAACGTCTCTACCAGGACCTGAGCATTGACTTCTCCGTCAGTATCAGGGAGATGGGTACGACCACCCGTTACCGGGGAACGGTCTATTTTGAAAACAATTATCTGAGCGCCAATTTCCGCCGGATCAATTCCAGCCTCTACAGCATGAGCAACCTCGGCATCCCCAAGCCGATCGCCGAGCGCATGAACCTCAATTACGAAAAAACCGGTCTGGTCCTCGTTACCGGTATTACCGGATCGGGCAAAAGCACCACCCTGGATGCCATCATCGATATGAATAACCGTGACAATCAGGCACATATCGTGATCATCGGACACCCGATCGAATTTGTCCATGAATCCAAAATGGCTCTGGTCAAACACCGTGAGGTGGGCGTGGACGTGCAATCTTTTAAGCATGGTGCGATTGAGTCTTTGCGTCAGGATCCGGATATCATCATGATCGGTGAAATGCGGGACCCGGATACCATTGCCACTGTACTCGAGATCACCGACAGCGGACACAAGGTATTCACCACATTGCATACGAGCAGCGCTATCGACAGCATCCACCGCATCATCGCCGAGTTTCCCTCCGAGGAACAAGAGCGCATCCGCAACCGCCTTGCCGATGTGCTCAAAGTCTCCATTTCCCAAAAACTGGTTCCCTCCGTGGATAACAAACTGATCCTCGCCAAAGAGATCATGAGCGTCGATAGCTCGATCCAGGCGGCGATCCGCAATAAAAACATCGGCGAGATCTACCAGATGATGGTCGAAGGCAAGAGGTTTGGCATGATGACCCTGGAACAGGATCTCCTCGATTTGTATAAACATGGCTTTATCACCAATAAAACAGCCATCAACTATGCCAACAACAAGAAAAGAATCACCCAGTTATTGTCCATGCCCGGCGTGTAGGGGTCTCGAACCAAGCGCCCTATCACCGCCGGTCTGTTGCATAAGCACCGCTTGTCCAACCGTAGGGTCGCTTTCACCCAGCGCCCCGTCACCGCCGGACTTCGCGCCAAATCGCCCTAAGGAGTATTGAGCCCATGAAACACCCAAAACAGGCTTTCGGTATCCATGAGGATGGGATTTACGTCAAATTTGCCCATCTGGTCAATACCGGTAATGCCCTCTTCCTTCAGACCCTGGAACGGATCGAACTCGAGGCTCCGCTTTATCGCCAGCCCGATGAGCAGCCCGGATCCCCCCCCGCCGATAATCCCTGGGAGCAGGACACCACGCCCGATGATGTGCAGGATTTTGCCCTCAGGACCGCGGACACCGGAATTGATGCGGTTTATCAGATCCAGCCCTGCGTCCAGTTACTCAGCCGCTTTGACCTGAAGCAAGGCGTCATTGCCCTCAACGTTAACAACGATAACCTGATCATCAATCCGGATGGGTCCTTACCCTCCAAAAAAGCGATCAAACAGTTCGTCAAAAGTGTCATCCCTGCCGAGGATTACAAAAAGGGAAAATGGGATCCCCTGACCCTCTCCATCAATGGAAAGCCCCAGCTTTGGGTACATCATGGCACCAATCAGTTGTTGGAGATCCTCTTTGAATACCGGGCTAAGATGCGCGCTTCGATGTTTTTCCAATTGGCTGATGCCAATGACATCGCTCTGACGGATTTCTTCCGGATCTGTCAACCGCCCGGCGATTCCGTCTCCGGACCTCAGACCGCGGACTCTGGTTTTCGGACTATCCTCGTTTACATCGGGCATGACTATCGGCGGATCTTTGTCTTTGAGTCAGGTCATCCGGATTCCGGTGGTGATGCGGCGCCGAGGGA